>CAMCGI010000036.1 GCA_945874205.1 Francisella tularensis subsp. holarctica | reverse complement strand
GTGATGATGCGTGAAGGGCGATTAGTCGGTGATGGTCATCCAAGTCAGTGCTTACGCGATGAAGATCTGCATAAAATTTATGATTTAGAGGGGGTGGCTTTGTTTGATTAAGGCGTAGTCAGTCAAGTGATGAAGATACTAAGAGATACGAAAGTATATATGGTTCAGTCTGTCAATGTTGGCTTAATACCCGCATTTTTTTTCTAGCGCTATGATAGCGGTGATGTCGGCAAAAGCATCATCGACTAAGCGAATCACCAACCATCGTGCGTGAGCGTTCCATCAATATGGCAATGCCATGACTTATTGAGAAGTTACAAACTAAACGCCTAACTTAATGATAAAAAATGAGTTTTAAGAATAAAAAACTATTTTCATTCGAGAATAAAATTCTTAGCGTACGGTTTTTTACAAATTCTATGACGACCCCATTAAGCGGTCATTGACCGCTTTTTTGTTGACGTTATAATCTCATTTTGAGATGATAACATTATGAAATTAATTAGCAACTCAGCATTAGTTAACTTTGCAGCAAAACATCCAGAATCAGAAACGGTTTTACAGGCATGGCGCAAGGTGATCGAGAAAAATGGCTTTCAGAATTGGTCAGAACTAAAGAATACGTTCAATAGCGTAGATAAGGTTAATGAGCTGGCTGTATTCGATATTGGTGGTAATAAGTACCGCATTATCGCGTTCATTCGTTTTGCAAAGCAGATCATTTATATCAAACACGTATTAACGCATAATCAATATGGCAAAGGACAATGGAAAAATGAGCAACATTAACGCAATTATTCCCGCTTGGCAGTTATTTCAGGCGGCAACACAGATAGCGCCAATTCAAGATCAGGCGCATTATCAGTACATGACTGAAACACTGGAATCATTACTTGAACAAACGGGTGATGACGAAAATCACCCGTTGATGGGTTTGGTAGATATTGTAGGTGATTTGATTGCTGCTTATGAAGCACTGCACGATACAATGACAGAAGCAACAGGAATTGACGTACTCAAGTTCTTAATGAAACAGCACAGCATTAAGCAAGCGGATTTGCACGACATTGGTAGCCAAGGTGTGGTGTCTGAAATTCTTAATGGCAAGCGTTCATTGAATGTTAGGCAAATCAAACTTCTTGCTGACCGATTTTCAGTATCACCTGCAACGTTTATTTAACGTGATTCATATAATAAATGCAATCGCTTTATGGATAAGCGTAGGAACCGCAGCTTGTACCACAGACGCATGGCGAGCAGGCGTACAAGAATCGGCTAAACAGCAGTGTTTACAAGCACCTATTGGCGAACAACAGCGCTGTTTAGACAGGCTTAATCAAATAGAAAAGCATTAAGGAAAGGTATAACGTCTTTCTTGTGCTAACCAAGGGTCAACTTTGGCAGGTGGCGTTACTTTTTTCACAGCTGGTTTTTTTGCGGCTTCTTTCTCTGGTGACGCTACTTTTTCGGGTGTTGGTGTAACAGCTACTTCGGGTTCTTTAGGTGCAAGCACTGCCGTTGCTTTTTCGATTGCTTTTTCAGTAACTTCTTTTTCTTTTTGTGCTTTTAGTAAAGCATCAGACTTAGCCCGAATAGCCTTTTCTTGCTCATTAGCAATTTTTTCGAAGTCATTTAATTCAGGAATTAAGTCAGGAATTAAATCAGCATTACCATCAGCCAATGCGACACCTTGCCAATTGAGACATAATCCTACTAATATTATTTTAACCCAGTTCATTCATTACGCTCCGCGTGTTTTTGGTTGGCGGCGACTAGCGCCCAGTCTTCTTGACTGTTATGACAAACAAAATCCATGCCAAAATCGGTGTAGTAATTAATTAATGGTGCAGCTTGTTCTTTTAAAATACCAGACATAACCAGTTTTCCTGTTGGTTTAAGTAACCGCATAAATTCTGGTGCTAGCATTTTAAGGGGATTAAATAGAATATTAGCAATAATAATATCAACTTGAATCGTGGGCATTTGCTCTGGCAAATAGAGTTCTAATGCAACACCATTGCGCTGCGCATTTTGTTCAGACGCACGTAATGCTTGTGGATCAATGTCGGTACCAATAACGCGTTCAGCTCCTAATTTTGCCGCTGCACACGCTAAAATGCCCGAACCACAGCCAAAATCAATCACTGTTTTACCTGTTAAGTCGGTATCCGATAACCAAGTTAAGCATAGTGCTGTTGTAGGGTGTCCCCCTGTACCAAAAGCCAGACCTGGGTCGAGCAGTAAATTAATGCCATTGGCATCAGGCGGTGTATGCCAAGTCGGTACTACCCATAGTCGTTCACCAAAGCGAACGGGTACAAATTGATCCATCCACTCGCGCACCCAGTCTTTATCTTCTAATGGGTCAATTTTGACAGGATATTGCTCGAGCAGCGGCCAACGTGCTTTGAGCTGCGCAAGCAGCTCGTTTGTATCACGACTCGCTTCAAATAAGCCCATTACACGCGTATCTGCCCAAATAGGGGTAGTGCCTACTGGCGGTTCAAAAATAGGGGTATCCGCTGCATCATCCAAGGTAACCGCAAGACTACCAAGCGCTTCGAGTGCATCGGATAATCCTTCTGCATATTTTTTAGGAACTTCGGTATAAACTTGAATCCACACGTTAGTGTAATCCTAGTTTTTTCTCAAGATAATGAATGTTTGCGCCACCTTTACGGAAGCCTTCATCCATCATGATCTCACGTTGTAACCCAATATTGTGCTTAATGCCTTCGATAACCATTTCAGATAAAGCCCCTTCCATGCGAGCAATAGCACTTTCTCGCGTATCACCATGGACAATGAGTTTGCCAATCATTGAATCATAATTAGGGGGTACGCTGTAACCGCCATAAATATGTGAGTCCCAACGAATACCAATGCCACCAGGGACATGGGCACGGGTAATTTTGCCAGGGCTTGGCATAAAATTATGTGTTGGGTCTTCAGCGTTAACACGACACTCGATAGCATGACCGCGTAATACAATATCTTGCTGTGTAAAAGGTAGCTGCTTGCCAGCAGCAATTTGAATTTGGGTACGCACTAGGTCGATGCCAGTGACAAGCTCAGTAACAGGATGTTCTACTTGAATACGGGTATTCATTTCGATGAAATAAAAATGCCCTTTTTCGTATAAAAACTCGAACGTACCCGCACCACGATAATTCATGCTAAGACAGGCATTCACACATTGCGCACCGATAAAGTCGCGTTCTGCTTGCGTAATACCTGGAGCTGGTGCTTCTTCAACCACTTTTTGATGGCGACGTTGCGTAGAACAATCACGCTCGCCTAAGTGTACAGCATTGCCTTGACCATCTGCTAATATTTGAATTTCGATATGGCGCGGTGTTTCAAGGAATTTTTCCATGTAAACTTCAGGATTGTTAAACGCAACGCCCGCTTCGGTTTGTGTTAGTACAATGGAAGTTAGCAATTCTGCTTCATCATAGACCACCCGCATACCACGTCCACCACCACCACCCGATGCTTTAATAATAACGGGATAGCCAATTTTTTGAGCAATGGCATAGTTTTCTTCGTCGTTATTATCAAGTGGTTTTCCAGATCCTGGAACAGTGGGCACACCCGCTCTTACCATTGCCTGAATCGCAGAAACTTTATCGCCCATTAAGCGAATAGAGTCAGCGCGAGGTCCTACAAAAATAAAGCCGCAGCCTTCAACACGTTCCGCAAAATCAGCATTTTCTGATAAGAAGCCATAACCAGGATGAATAGCATCAGCGCCTGTGATTTCAGCAGCAGATAAAATAGCCGTTGGACTAAGGTAGCTTTTAGCAGAAGCTGCAGGACCAATACAAACCGACTCATCAGCTAAAGCAACGTGCTTTAGACTACGGTCAGCTTCTGAATAAGCTGCAACAGTACGAATACCTAGCTCACGACAGGCACGTAAAATACGCAGTGCAATTTCACCACGATTAGCGATGAGTAGTTTTTGAATCATAGCAACCTCTTAACCGACAATAAACAGTGGTTGACCGTATTCAACAGGATCGCCATTTTCAACCAAAATTTTAACAACAACGCCACTAACTTCAGATTTGATAGGATTCATAATTTTCATTGCTTCAATGATACACAGTGTGTCACCTGCTTTAATGCTTTGCCCTAGGCTAACAAAGTTTTTGGCATTAGGCGCAGGAGCAGCATAAAAACTACCGACCATTGGTGATTTAATCTCGACACCCGCTGGTTGTTCTTCAGCAGTTGGTGTAATAACACTGACTGCAGCTGCGATAGGTGTAGCGACAGTGGGTGCTGGCGCTGATTGCATCATCGGTGCTTGCTGCATCATCACGCCCCCTTCGATAGGGTGTGCTCGAGTAATGCGTAAGCTTACTTCGTCATTATTAAACTCAACTTCAGCAACTTTGTATTTATCAGCTAATTCAAATAATTTGCGAATATCCTGCATGTCCATGGTTTGTCTCTCTTTTTGCTATTAGATGGTTTGATTGTCTAGGTAGTCTAACGCTGACTGTAATGCGAGCGCGTAACCGATAGGGCCTAATCCAACAATGGTGCCCACTGCTAAATCAGAAAAATAGGAATGATGACGGAATGGTTCACGTTTGTGTACATTAGATAAGTGTACTTCGATAAACGGAATAGCAACCCCCGCCAATGCATCACGTAGTGCAATACTCGTATGCGTAAAAGCGGCAGGATTGATAATAATAAAATCAATCTCTTCCTCTAAAGCAAGATGCACGCGCTCAATAAGCGCACTTTCAGAATTGCTTTGAAAGGTCGTCAAGCTCACGCCAAAATCATCAGCGAGCTGATCTAGCTCTTCAATAATATCGGATAAGGTACGTTTGCCATAGTGATTAGGTTCGCGTCGCCCCAATAAATTAATATTGGGTCCGTTTAATACCAAAATAGTTGCCATTATGATCCAGTCATGTCTGTTGTTTGTGGAATTATAGCCTAGATAATTAGTTTGATGCTATCTGGGCTAACTCTTTTAGTGTGTTAATGCTTTATCGAGTTGTGTAACAAAGCGCGACGCATTCATAAAGCCAACAACACGCAAATGACGCTGCTCTTCTCCAGCTGGCGTAAAGAATAAAATAGCAGGAGGACCAACTAATCCAAAACGCTTTAATAATGCTTGTTGCTCGTCAGTATTGGCTGTCATATCCACTTGTAATAACAGCATACCGCTTAGGCGTTGTTGTACACTTTTTTCTGAAAAAGTAAGACTTTCCATTTCTTTACAAGATACACACCAGTTGGCATAAAAGTCGAGCATAACGGGTTTGTTTTGTGCTTTTGCTTGTGTTAGCACAGTTTCTAATTCTCCGATGCTGTTGATTTTACTAAAAAAATCATGTTCTACATTCATATTATTGTTGCCAGCTTGATGTACAAAGTGTGCCAACGGCATCAGTGCGCTTTTACCACCACTCGCCACTGCGATGAGTAAAAATAGTCCCCATGCTAAGACAGTGATGCCTAATGCTTTACTCAGTTTTTGCCATCCTGTCTGAGCACTCTCTAGTGCACCCAAATAGATAGCCGATGCAATCGCTAATAGTGTCCACAATAATAGTGTCACTGTATCTGGCAAAATACGCGCTAACATCCAAATGGCAACGGCTAATAGTGATACACCAAACACGGCTTTAACATTGTCCATCCAGCCACCAGCACGAGGCATATATTTACCAGCAGCCGTACCAATGAGTAATAATGGCACACCCATGCCCATGCTTAGCGCAAACAAAGCTGCACCACCGAGCACTGCATCACCTGTTTGCCCAATATAAATGAGTGCACCTGCCAAAGGGGGCGCAACGCAAGGTCCCACAATTAAAGCAGATAATAGTCCCATAATAGCAACCCCTGTGAGTGTGCCGCCTTGTTGCTTGTTAGAGACATCGGCTAGTTTCGATTGTAAACTAGCAGGAAGTTGCAGCTCATAAAAGCCAAACATAGATAAGGCTAATGCAACAAAAATAGCACTAAAACTGATCAAAATCCACGGATTCTGAAAAGCGGCTTGTAGGTTAGCACCAAATAGCCCCGCTAATACGCCAGCACTAGTATAAGTTAGTGCCATTGCTAGCACGTAGACAAGCGATAGCGTAAAGGCGCGACGCGTGGTTAAGCCTTCGCCTTGACCAACAATAATTGACGATAAAATCGGAATCATTGGAAAAACACACGGCGTAAAAGCGAGTAATAAACCAATACCAAAGAAAAAGGCAATCGCTACCCACGCATTGCCACCTGATAATAAGCTCGTAATTTGATCAGTTTCTGATAGCTCAGTCTTTGCAGTATGATCAACTGAAGTGACATTGTTTTGCTCAGGTTGTATCGTTGTTATTGTTGTTGCGAGGGGAGCAACTTGTTTTGCTTGCGATAAAAAATCAGTTACTGATGTATTGTTAGCTTGTGCTGCTAATGCTGTCGATAAACTGACATGCTTTTTTTGAGGGGGATAGCATAGACCTGCATCAGCACAGCCTTGATACTTAATGTCTAGCTCAAGGTTGCCTTCTCCTGTCAGTGGTATCGTGATACTGACTAGATTTTTGTAAATATAAACATCACCAAAGTTAGGATCATTTTTTAATTTTGCTTCAGGCAAGTTAGGCGCTAAAGTCTGAATAGCATCACTTTTATTGGTAATGATAATTTTATCGCGATAGATATAGTAGCCTTGTGCAATTTGCCAGCTTAGGCGCACTGTTTGGGCATCTAATAAGTTTGCATTAAAATTAAAAGCAGCATCAGGCTCGAGAAAGTCTTCTTCTGCACTCACTGGCACGAGTAGAAAACTACTTAGTAGTGCCAATAGAGCAATAAGGTAATGCTTCATGAGTGTTTTCCTGTAAATTTTTGGTATTATGTTAATGCGTGATTATGCGGTTAGCTTAGGAGTTTTGCAACCATCATGAAATTATCATTCGGTTGGGTTTTTGTTGCTTTTTTAGCAGATATGTTCAGTCTCTTTATTCTATCTGATGCTATTGGCGCTTGGTGGACGCTTGGTTGGGTGTTGACAGCAATGGTGCTAGGGGTTTGGGTGATTATGGATGCAGGCGATACAATGCGTATGTTGGGAGGTGTTTTTGCGACACCGATGGAGCGTATGGATGCCATTAAAGAAACACCCTGGTTATTGTTAACAGGTGTTTTGTTGTTTATTCCGGGTGTGTTAAGCGATTTTTTAGCGGTTTTGTTTTGGTTGCCAGCGTTACGAAAAAATTTATTTCGTTGGAAGCAAAGACCTGCAATCAATCCTAATCATAGTAATGAGCAAGATAATACTGTGCCTCATGCTCATTATCAAAAACAAGAAACGGTTATTATCGAAGGCGATTTTATAGAAAAGCCGATTGAAAAATTACCACCACAGCATTAAGATTGCTTTTATATCATTGTGGTAGTTGCCAGTTAATTGCTGTTTTTTCGTGTGCGATTAAGTCGGCATTAATTTGTGAAAAGGGTTTACTACCAAAAAATCCGCGATAGGCAGACAAAGGAGAAGGATGAACGCCTTTGATAATGGTATGCTTATGGCAATCGATTATCGCACCTTTTTTTTGTGCATAACTTCCCCAAAGCACAAAAACAAGGTGTGAATGTTTTTCATTAAGAGTGCGTATCACTGCATCTGTAAATAATTCCCAGCCCTTTCCCTGATGACTGTTTGCTACACCCGCTTCAACACTAAGTACAGCATTAAGTAATAGCACGCCTTGTTTTGCCCAAGGTATTAAATAGCCAGTGTGGCTATTGTCAATGCCACAATCATCATGCAATTCTTTGTTAATATTGAGTAACGATTTAGGTAGCGGTTTAACAGTTGGTTGTACCGAAAAACAAAGCCCATGAGCATGTCCAACAGTCGGATAGGGGTCTTGTCCCAGAATAACAACGTTAACTTGCTCAAAAGGCGTTGCATTAAAGGCTGCAAACCAATCACTACTCTTGGGTAATATGTGTTTACCCATCGCTTTTTCATTTTGTAAAAACGATTTTAGCTGTTGCATATACGGTTGCTCAAACTCGGCGTGTAGCTGTGTTAACCAACTTGCTTCTAGTGCAATATTACTCATGGAGATAGACGCTCATGTTGCCAACTAGTACCATCTAAACGGAAAACAAGGCGATCGTGCAATCGATTAGGGCGACCCTGCCAAAATTCAAAGCGTGTTGGTGTCAACCGATATCCTCCCCAATTATCAGGGCGATTAATTTCTTTTCCTTCAAACTGTGCAGCAAGCCGTGTAAAATCAGCTTCTAGTGTTTCGCGACTATCAATAACCTTTCCTTGACGTGATGCACAAGCTGCTAGTTGACTATCACGGGGGCGAGAGGCAAAATAGTGACTAGATGTGGACTCACTTACTTTACTGACAGTGCCTTCGACGCGTATTTGACGTTCTAGTTCTGGCCAAAAAAAAGTACATGCTGCTTTGGGATTGTTTGCAAATTCTTGTCCCTTGGGGCTGTCATAATTGGTATAAAAAACTAATCCTGTATCAATATCTTTGAGTAGTACAACACGAGCATGTGGTTGACCAGATGTATCACAGCTTGCGATAATCATCGCTGTTGGTTCAAAGTGCTTGGTAAAAATTGCGTCATCAATCCAGTTTCTTAACGCAACGATTGGATTGTGATTAAGTGTAGACCAGTCTAACGCATCGCGTTGATATTGATTGCGGATATTGGCTAAATCACGGTTAGGCATCGTCTTATTTCCTTTAAGTTGACTCTAAAAAGATAATTAATCATGTTACACTCATATCATGCATAAAAACACGTATTTTTCTAAAAAAAGTTACTTTTATTTTGTCCTATTGGGAGTAATTTTGCTATGGCAAAATGTAGTATTTGCTGCCCAAACTTATCGTTTTGGTGTTGCCAACGCTCAAACAGTGATGACCAGTGCCGCACAATGGAATCCTATTTTGGCTTGGATTGAAAAGCATACTGGTATTTCACTTACTTTACAAATGGGCGTTGTCGCTGAAAATACACAGGCAAAATTAATACAGGGTGAGTATGATTTCTTTTTTGGTTATCCTTTTTTACAAAATGAACCGCGCGATAAATTAGATTTTAGAGTATTACTTAAAGGTCGTAGTATTGTTAACCAGTCAGCAATTATTGTGCAGGCAAATAGCCCCTATTTTTCGTTAAATGATTTAACTGGTGAAACAGTTTGGATGTCTCATGTTAACGCATTTATTGCACATACTATGCCAGTTGCCATGTTACGTGCAAAAAAAATAGAAGTGTTACCACATCTCGTTGCTAATCAAGAAGCACTCGTTACTGCGTTTAAACTGGGGCAAGTTCGAGCAGCGGCAGTAAATATGAAATTATTTGAAAAAGCAATGATCAATCAACAAGCAAGTTATCGTGTATTGTGGCGATCTTCATCTTTGCCTTCTTTACCCATAGGGGTTCAAAAGTCAGTGCCTTTGGGCGTGGTAGAGCGTGTGCGTGATGCTTTTATTGCAATGGCGGACGATCCAGAGGGGCACCATATTTTGCATAACATTAATCAGCGTATGGGATTAGGTCTTACTGGTTGGGACGCTGCTAATGATGCAGAATATCAGTTTGCCGTTGATAGTTATCAGTTGTTGTCTAGTCAGAATCAAAGCAATGAGTAGGATAGTGTTATGGGATTAAAACAGCGTCTTTATGCTGTATTGTTAAGCGTTATATTTGTGTCTGTTATTGTGGGATTTATTCTATTAACAGGATTTGTGCGTAAGCAGGCCAGTAATGAAGACCAACAGCGGTTATCTGATATCTCAGAGTTGATTTCTCAAGATGTTGTTTTTGCAAATATTGTAGATGATTTGGCACGATTAGATCAGCGATTGCATATTTATGCCCAGCAGGCTTTTGTGTCTGAAGTGCGCTGGAATAGTATGGAAGGCAATAGTTTAATAGCACAAACGCACTCTGAAATAATAGCCCCTAATTGGTTCGCGCAGCTCATTGAGCTTCAACCTCAAATATTACGCCAACGAGTCATTTGGTTTGGTAAAGATTATGGTGAAATTGTTCTAGTAAGTGACATTGTGCTGACTATCAATCACTTGTGGCTGTTGATGCAGTATGAATTATGGATTATGTTTGGCTTGTTATTGACGATTATATTGGTTGTTGAAGTATTGGTGCAACCGAGTATCAAACAGGTAAATCGATTGGTAGCAGACTCAACTCGCTTAGGATTGGGGCAGTTAGATATCCCTATTGCGGTCGGTGGCTCAGATGAGTTTTTAAAACTCTCACAAGCAATGGAACATATGCGACGGGCTTTTTTAAATAGTGTTACCAATCAGAAACGTCATCAAAATGACCTAAAAGCAATGAGTGTTGAAAGTGAGCAGCGTTTAAGCTGGCTAAAAAACTTATTAAATAATATGCGTGTTGCTGTTTTACTAGAAGATTCTGAGCGTCGTGTCGTTTTTGTTAATCAACTTTATTGCGATTTTTTTCGTATTGCACTTAACCCAGCCGTACTAAAAGACTATGCAGGTGATAAGTTGGTGCATGAAACCATGTTGCTTTTTTCAGACCCTCGTCGTTTTGTTGAGCAGTACAATAGCACGATCGAGAAAGAAAGCCCTGTTAGTCAGCAATTATTGTCAATGCAAGATGGACGTTGGTTAGTACGTGATTTTGTACCGATTATTGATGAGTTAGGTCAAATTAATGGTCATTTTTGGATGTACCAAGATGTAACTGATATGCATTTATTACGTCAAGCTTTGGCAGATGAGCGAGATTTAGCACAAGTAACCTTATCTTCTATTGGTGATGGTGTTATCACTACCAATGAGCGTGGTATTATCACTTTTATTAATCCTGAGGCAACGCGTGTTATTGGCTGGACACAAGCGCAGGCAATTGGACAATCAGTTGAAGATGTTTTTAAAGCGACTAATGAAGCACTAGACGGCGTGCAATTTAATCTCGTTAAGCAAGTATTGGCAACGGGACAAAAAGCAGAGACGTCAACCTCTACATTGTTATGTCATCAGACACTTAATAAACAGACTCCCATAGAAAACTCTGTCGCCCCTATTTTAGATCGTTTTGGTCGGATTATTGGTGCCGTATTGGTTTTTCGTGATGTGTCAGAAAAACATGAATTAGAGTGCTCTTTGCGTTGGCAAGCAACCCATGATGCCTTAACGAACCTAATTAATCGTCAAGAGTTTGAGCGTCTATTACATCAAGCACAATCGAGCTCACTCGAATATGCCTTGCTCTATTTAGATTTAGATCAGTTTAAGCTAGTTAATGATACTGCTGGGCATTTAGTTGGTGATACGTTACTACGCAATATTGCTGATTTATTTAAACAGCAAATCGATAACACCTATATCTTAGCGCGTATGGGTGGGGATGAATTTGCTGTTTTGGTTGAAGGTGATAGTGCTGTCGCAATGCTTGTCGCTGAAAGTTTGCGTGGCACATTAACTTACTATCAGTATCGTCATTTGGATAAAATATATCAAATTAGTGTGAGTATTGGTGTTGTGCCCGATATCGGTCGTCAAAGTGACACGCATATGCTTATGGCAATGGCAGATACAGCCTGTTATGCTGCCAAAAATGCAGGTCGCGATCAAATTTGGTTATATCAAGATCGGGATGCTTATCTTATTAGTCAACAAGCCGAGATGGATTTAGTCAGTGATTTACATACGGCACTTGAAAACAATTGCTTTGAACTTCATGCGCAACTATTAATTCCGCTACAAAGTAAAGGCAAGAAAGAGGGGCTTCATTGCGAGATATTATTGCGTTTACGCGATCGTAAGGGTGAGTTTGTATCACCCTCTGTTTTTATCCCCGCAGCCGAAAACTATGGATTAATTGGTCGTATTGATCGTTGGGTTATTGAACATACTCTAAAGCTATTAGGCAATGATGCCGATATGTTATCAGCGATATCGGTTTGTGCTATTAACTTATCAGGACAGTCATTTGCGCAATTAGATTTAATCGATTTTATTCGTGATATGATGATCAAAACAGGTGTGCCAGGGCATAAATTGTGCTTCGAAGTAACAGAAACATCAGCTGTGTCGCAATTGTCTCAGGTAGCCGACTTTATTCATTCTATGCGCACTTTGGGGTGTCAGTTTGCTTTGGATGATTTTGGTTCAGGGCAGTCATCGTTTCGTTATTTAAAACATTTGCCCGTTGACTATTTAAAGATTGATGGTAGTTTTGTACAAGATATGTTAAAAGACAAGATGAATGAAGCCTTGGTTCGAGGGATGCACGAAATTGCTCAATCATTAGGTATTTGTACGATTGCTGAGTTTGTAGAGACAGCAGAAGTAGCCAATGCATTGCGTGATATTGGGGTAGATTATGCGCAGGGTTGGCATTTCCATCGTGCGCAACCTTTTCAAAACTTAGTTAAACAACTAGATAAAAGTAAAACATAAAGAGGCGAGGTGTTTAAATGAGACGTAATGAGCCAGTTACTCAAAAAGAATATTCATTATCAACAGATGTTTTATTGGTAACAAGAACGGATTTGCTGGGAAATATTGTTTATTTAAATGAAGCCTTTATAGAAGCAAGCGGTTATACACAAGAAGAAATGCTAGGGCAGCCGCATAATATAATGCGTCACCCTGATGTGCCAGAGCAAGTGTTTGAAGATATGTGGCAGACACTAGAGTCGGGTTTGCCATGGACGCAAATCGTTAAAAATAGACGTAAAGATGGCGGCCATTATTGGGTAGAAGCGCAAGTAGTTCCTTTTGTTAAAAATGGTGAACATGTTGGTTATATGTCTATTCGTCGTGCTGCAACACGTGAGCAGATTGCTGAAACTGAAAAAGCATATGTGGCTATTGCACACAAGCGTGCTCGTTTGCATCAAGGACGTATTGCGGGTTTTTTTGCTCGCATTAATCCACTTGAAGACATGAATCCTTCAGCTGCTATGTCCGCAATGGTTATTTTCTTTTCGATTCCTGCATTACTTAATACTTTTGGGGTAAAAGTTGATACGCTATGGGTGCAGGTTAGTGCGGTATTATTGCCTATTTTGGTGTTTTTTGGTGCAGAGTTTTCACAAAATCGTTTGCAGCGACTCAATGCGATTTTAGACAGTATTGCTGGTGGTAGTTTTCGCAATACGATCCCTTTGCATGGTAATAATATTTTGAATCAGCTCGCCGCACGCGTTTCGATTATGCAAACACGTTTGGCAGTAGCACAAGATGAAAATAAAACAACCTTATCGAGTGTTAAACGCATTCAGTCAGCATTTGAATCTTCACCCACACCGATGTTGGTTGTTGATCAGTTTGATACTATCTTATTTGCTAATAAGGCGATACGTGAATTCTTAATCCAACGTCAAGAGCGTATTCGTCAATCGAACAATCAGTTTGATCCCCTAAATTTAATTAATCGTGGTATTAGTAGTATTTTACCGTTATTTGACAAGATTGTGCAAAAGGCACGGATACAAGAACGTCAAATGACAACTGTTCGTTTTGGTGGGCGTGATTTGGTAGTTCGTGCAACAGCAATTCGTGATGAAGTTGGACATTTGTTAGGAGTTGTTGTTGAATGGAATGATATTACCGAAGAGTTATCGATGCAACGTGCAATTGAATTAATTGTTGAGCGTGCACAACGAGGCTACTTAGATAATCGATTAGATTCGGTCGGTAGTGAAGGATTTTATAAAAACTTTGCTGAGCGGTTTAATGCCATGATTGATAGTTTAGGAGAGGCATCAAATCGAGTTAATGCTATTGTTATGGATGCGACAGCTG
>CAMCGI010000035.1 GCA_945874205.1 Francisella tularensis subsp. holarctica | reverse complement strand
GAAGCACTAGGTTTATTTGGATCGGACAAACCAGCACGCGCACGACGAATGGCATTAGCAACAGCACTCACCGCTTCTTCTTGCCCGACAACTGATGCACGCAATTCGTCTTCCATACGCAATAAACGATCTCGCTCACCTTCCATCATGCGTGCTACAGGAATCCCTGTCCAACGCGATACGACTTCGGATACTTCTTCATCAGTGACCTTGTTACGTAACAACTGGTGCGGCACGCCTCCCTCTTGCAACTCTTCCGCTTCGGCTTATTTGAGCTGTTTTTCGAGTTCAGGGATTTTGCCGTATTGTAATTCAGACATTTTACCTAAATCACTGTTACGAAGCGCTGCCTCTAAGTCGGTACGTGCTTGCTCTAAGGCTTCTTTAATGTGTTTTGCGCCAGCAAGTGCCGCTTTTTCTTTTTTCCAGATGGTTTCTAAATCAGAGTATTGCTGCTCTAACTTACCAATTTCTTCTTCCAAAATAGCACGACGCTTTTTAGACGCTTCATCTTTTTCTTTTTTCAGTGCTTCACGTTCGATTTTTAATTGAATTAAGCGACGATCCAATTTATCCATCGACTCTGGCTTAGAGTCAATTTCCATACGAATCAGACTCGCTGCTTCATCAATCAAATCAATTGCTTTATCGGGCAATTGGCGACCACTGATATAACGGTGCGATAAGGTTGCCGCTGCCACAATGGCAGGGTCTGTAATTTGCACCCCATGATGCACTTCGTATTTTTCTTTTAAGCCGCGCAAAATCGCAATCGTGTCTTCAACAGTTGGCTCATCGACCTGTACTTTTTGAAAACGTCGCTCTAAGGCAGCATCTTTTTCAATATACTGACGGTATTCATCTAAGGTCGTTGCACCGATACAATGCAATTCACCACGCGCGAGGGCGGGCTTGAGCATATTGCCAGCATCCATCGCACCCTCTGCTTTACCAGCACCAACCATAGTATGGATTTCATCAATAAAGAGAATAATCTGCCCTTCTGCCTTACCCACTTCTTTTAATACCGCTTTTAAGCGTTCTTCAAAATCACCACGGAATTTTGCGCCAGCAAGCAACGCCCCCAAATCGAGCGATAACACACGTTTATTACGCAACCCTTCTGGCACTTCACCATTGACAATACGCTGCGCTAATCCTTCGACAATCGCAGTTTTACCCACCCCAGGCTCACCGATTAATACTGGGTTATTTTTTGTGCGACGCTGCAATACCTGAATAGCACGACGAATTTCACCATCACGACCAATCACAGGGTCAAGTTTTCCCGCTTCGGCACGTGCAGTTAAATCTAGGGTATATTTGTCTAATGCTTGACGGCTTTCTTCAGCATTTTGGTCTTTCACAGTTTCGCCTCCACGGATTTGAGTTAGGGCTTGAGTAAATTTTTCTTGCGTTAAACCAGCTTGACGCAAGGTATCAGCAAGACTGTCTTTATTTTCGAGAAGTGCTTCAATGAATAGCTCGCTGGCAATATACACATCGCCGTGCTTAGTGGCGAGCCTTTCCATTTGATTCAGCACACGCGCTGACGCTTGCGATAAATGGATATCGGATGTGCCTTGCACTTGCGACATCTTCGCTAACTGTTGTGATAATGCTTGCTGCAATGGCGTAATAGCGACACCAGATAGGCGCAGCAATGGCAATAAGGACGAACCACTCGGTTGAATGAGTGCCGATAAAATATGAATGGGTTCAATAAACTGATGGTTATTTTCAGACGCTAAGGATTGCGCTGCTTGTAATGCTTGTTGAAAGGCGGAGGTAAACTTGTCAATGGTCATAACCTTTTCCTCAATAAATTTCTATTGAGTTAGTTATGGGGTCGAACAACAAAAAATTCAAGACACCAAAGATAAAATAGCACACACCAATTAATAATGAACTCGACCGATTGATCACATATTAATCATGAATACCACCTTCCCGACACCTGTGCTTATCTTCTGTTCCAGGTACTAAATCAACGCCACCCTCACTACCAGGGTGACAACGGGCAATGCGTTTAATGGCTAACCAACTACCATATAGAAGCCCTTTTTCTTGTAGTGCTTCTATGGTGTAATGCGAGCAACTTGGATAAAATCGACATCTTGGTCCTAGTAAAGGACTAATCAAAACCTGATAAGCGCGAATAATCAGCACAAAAGGCGCAATAAGAATACGTTTTAACATGCCGACATCCTTGTAATCTGCTATATTCTGCTATTATCCTACAAATATCAGTCTAATTAAGAGTGTTTTTTCATGTCTAGCTTAGTTATTACCAATGCCATTGTCGTTAATGAAGGTCAACAAACAGTCTGTGATGTACTCATCCGTCAAGGTCGTATCGAAAAAATTGCCAAGCATATTTCTGCTGAAGCTGAGAGTGTCATTGATGCAAAAGGACGCTATCTACTACCTGGCATGATTGATGATCAAGTACATTTTCGTGAACCTGGATTAACAACCAAAGGCAGCATTGCAACAGAATCAAAAGCAGCTGTTATGGGTGGCATTACGAGCTATATGGAAATGCCTAATACCAAACCTGCCGCAGTAACACACTCGACGCTCGAAGATAAATATCAATTAGCAGCGGGTAAATCTTACGCTAATTACTCATTTTATATGGGTGCAACTAACGACAATCTAAACGAGATTCGTGCAATGGATCCCGAGACAGTATGTGGTGTTAAAGTCTTTATGGGTGCATCGACAGGGAATATGCTGGTCGATGAAGCAAAAACACTCGAAGGTATTTTTAGGGATGCACCAGCACTCATTGCAACGCATTGTGAAAACACACCGATGATTTTGATAAACGAAGCAGCAGCAAGAACACGCTATGGTGAAAATGTGCCGTTTAATCAGCATGGTTTGATTCGCTCACGTGAAGCTTGCTATGCTTCTTCATCGTTAGCAGTGGGGTTAGCAAGACAATTTGATGCGCAATTACATGTATTGCATTTAACAACCAAAGAAGAGCTGGATTTATTTACAGCAGGTGATTTAGCGAATAAACGCATTACAGCAGAAGCCTGTGTGCATCATTTGTGGTTTACTGATGCTGATTATGATCGCTTAGGTGCATTGATTAAATGTAATCCAGCCATTAAAACACAAGCTGACCGCGATGCCCTACGTGCTGCCGTCAAAGATGGTCGCATCGATGTAATTGCCACTGATCACGCACCCCATACATGGGACGAAAAGCAACAAAGCTATTTCAAAGCACCGTCGGGTTTACCTTTAGTTCAGTATGCACTGCCTGCCTTGCTAGATATGGTAAAACAAGGCGTATTTACACTAGAAGAGGTGGTAACAAAAACATCGCATGCGGTCGCACGTCGTTATGGCATGGTTGATCGTGGTTTTATTCGTGAAGGCTATTGGGCAGACTTAGTATTGGTTGACTTGAACAAACCTACGATTGACACACCCGATCATCTCACTTACTTGTGTGGCTGGTCACCATTCAATGGACATACATTCAGTAGCACAATTTGTACGACGTTGGTCAACGGTGAGATCGTGTATCGCAATGGTGAAACAGTGCATTTGCCAGCTGGTCAACGCTTAATTTTTAATAAAAATAGACGGTAATAATAAAACAATGATTACAGAAATGATCCGCAGCGGACATGTGATTCGTGCTGCAGAATTGTTGGCACAAATTTTAGGTGATGCTCGCATGCCAGCGGATGCACGTATGGATACTTACTTTCGTGCACATAAAGAAATGGGTAAACGTGACCGTGGCGTGGTTGCAGAACTAACATACGGTGTATTGCGTCAACTACGCTTAATTGATACTCGCTTGGGTGAAATGAGTGAAGGCTGGCCAGGTTATCAACGTCGTGTTGGTGCGCTACTGATGATGCAGCAAGGCTTGTCACAACGTGCACTCGAAAAGTACATGGATATTACTATGGCAAAAGAGATTGCAGAATCTTTGCGTGCACGCCCAACCAATAGCTTACCCTTAGCAGTACGTTACAGTCTGCCCGATGATATTTGGAATACTTGGGTGGCACAATGGGGTGAAGAAAGCACCATTGCACTAGCTGCATCGTTATTATCGCCAGCATCAGCAGATATTCGTATCAATACCATCAAAACCAATACTGCCAGTGTACAAGCTGCGTTAACCAAGCTTAGTTTTGAAATTGCACCGATTGAAGGTGTGCCAAATGCTTTGCGCCAAAAGGGTCGCTCTCCTTTGTTCCGTACCGATGCCTTTCAGAATGGTGGCTTCGAGATGCAAGATGCGGGTAGTCAGGTTGTGGGGGCGTTATTGCCTGTGGCAACGGGTCAAAAAGTCATTGATTTTTGTGCAGGTGCTGGAGGTAAAACCCTGCAACTTGCAGCAGCCATGGGTAACAAGGGTAGCTTAACTGCCTGTGATATATCAGAACATCGTCTTGATCGTATGCGCCCGCGTTTGGCACGTGCAGGGGTGGATAATGTGCGTATTATGCCAATTAGCAGTGAAACTGATGCCAAGCTGAAAAAATTCAAAGGGTCGCAAGATGCTGTATTAGTTGATGCACCTTGTTCTGGTAGCGGTACATGGCGACGTAGCCCTGATATGAAGTGGCGTGATTTGGGGCTTGAAAATCTCAATAAAACACAACTATCGGTATTAACATCGGCAGCCCGCTTGGTACGTGATGGTGGTTATATCGTCTATGCAACTTGTTCGTTATTAGATGCAGAAAATGAAGCCATCGTGCAGGCATTTTTAGCGACTAACGACAAGTTTACACGCCTGCCAGCACAAGCTATATTACAACAAAAAGGTTACACTCTGCCCGATAATGCTTTTACCGAAACAGGAGCGTTAGCATTGCGTCCTGACTTGCATGGTATGGACGGTTTCTATGCAGTATTATTGCAAAAACACGCCACAATAGAATCTGCTGCTTAGAATAATGCGTAATGAATAAAAACAAACCCGCTTAATGCGGGTTTGTTTTGGATTTAATCAAAACAAACCATTCAATACTCGCAGTAAGTTTTCTTCTAAGTTATCAATACACTCATCTTGATTGGCATTGGTATCTTTAGCTGATGATAACGCACGCGTTGGATTTTCTTTCCATTTTGGCTCTTCAGTAGACTCTGGCTTAAGCTGATTGATACGCGGTATACGTTCTGTAATCAGAATATCAGTAATCATATTAAAGTAGTTATCGCGAAAGAAAATACTCGTCGCACTTTCAGCAGCTGTACCAACCACATTGCCAGCAGGTCCCACAGCAGCATTAGCAATCGCAACTGCCGCACCAAAACCATTACTCACTGCTTCTTTGGTTAATGATTTAGTGGTTTTACTAATCGATAAAATATTCACTTGCAGTATAAAGTTAGCATTTTCAAGTGAGGTAACACGAAACCCCTTCGCTCGGAAACGTTCCACCAATTGCTGTTGCAATCCTTCTAAATCAACAGGTTTATCGGCAGTGGAACTAAAGCGAATATACATGCTTCGCTCACCTGTTTGAGCTGGACGCAAAAAAACGGATTGTGATAAGAGTGTTTCAACTTCAAGTGCATTTTGTTTTTTGCTTGCTGCCTCCACCTCTGGCTTACTACCACTACCGACACACCCGACTAACACAAATAAACTACTACTTAACAATATACTACTAATAATGTTTTTTAATTTCATTGTTGTTAAGCCCCCAAGCCTTTTTCGATATGATAAAGCGCAACTTCACCAAACACATTAGGACTCAGTTTTGCTACAAAAGCAAACTCTCTACCCAATACACGTCTTTCGACGATAAAAATATTCTTATCAGTACACAATTGCTCAAAATCAGAAAAGGTACATAAATGCGTATTAGGGGTGTTATACCACTGATGCGGCAATGCCTCTGACACAGGCATTTTACCTTCAAGTACAATTTGCAAACGATTACGCCAATAACCAAAGTTAGGAAAAGTAACAATAGCACGCTTACCAACCGTAATCATACTATCGATAAGCTGGTCTGGACGTTGCATCGCTTGTACTGTTTGAGTAGTCAACACTACATCAAAAGCGTTCTCACCAAATAACTCAACGAGATTACTGCTATTTAAGTCTGCCTGAATCACATCAACCCCATTATCGATGCTGCCAACGATGGCTAAAGGATCCATTTCGAGTCCCACACCTTTGACTTTTTTATGAGTAGTGAGATAAGCAAGAAGTTCACCATTGCCGCAACCCAAATCGAGCACACGTGCACCGTAAGGAATCCAATCGAGTAGTAAATCAAACTCAGCTTTTAGGTGATGTGGTTTCATATGCTAAACTCCGCTGAAATACGATTCATATAGGCACCAAACAACTGCTCATAGTAACTATTGGGCAATAAAAAGGCATCATGTCCATGCTCAGATTCAACTTGTGTATAAGTGACTCGCTTACCAGCCCGAACCAAAGCACGTGTAATTTCAAGCGAACGAGCAGGAGAAAAACGCCAATCAGAAGTAAATGAAACCACCAAGGATTCAGCTTGAATATGACTTAATGCCGCCACAAGATCATTTTCGTACTCACTGGCAGGATCAAAGTAATCAAGTGCCTTGGTCATAAGCAAGTATGAATTAGCATCAAAATTCATTTTAGTGGCAAACTTCTCACCCTGATAACGCAAATAACTTTCAACCTGAAATTCAACTTCGTAATTGTATTTAAGACTACCCGTACGCAACTCACGCCCAAACTTAGTACCCATTAAATCGTCAGATAAATAAGTTAAATGTCCAAGCATACGCGCCAACATCAAGCCTTGCTTAGGCAGTGTATTATGCGCTAAAAATCGTCCACCATGAAAATCGGGGTCTTTCATAATTGCCTGACGAGCAACTTCATTAAAAGCAATATTTTGTGCAGACAGCTTGGGAGCTGAAGCAATAATGACCGCATGACGCACACGATGGGGCAAATCAATTGCCCATTGCTGTACTTGCATCCCACCCAAGCTACCACCAACAACAGCTGCCCATTGATCAACACCAAGTGTATCTGCCAGTTTTGCCTGTGTCACCACCCAATCGCGACAGGTCACCATTGGAAAATCAGGACCAAATGCGTGCTGGGTATCAGAATTGATACTAGCTGGCCCTGTCGAACCACGGCATGAGCCGATGTTGTTTACACCTACTACAAAGAACCGATTTGTATCAATCGCTTTATTAGGACCAATGTAATGATCCCACCAACCAGGTGCGGCATCGGTTAGGCTATGATAGCCTGCGGCATGATGATCACCACTGAGTGCATGACAAATAAGCACAGCATTGCTTGCATCGCTATTGAGTGTGCCGTAGGTTTCATAGACAAGCTGGTAGCTCGGCAGGGTTGCGCCACAGACGAGCGTTAATGGCTCGTTGACAACTAGGGTTTGTGGTGTTACTAACCCGACGGAGTTTTCAGAAAAGTTAGAATCTTTAGGGGATGTGGTTGTCATTGCATTGTATTCTTTATAGACATCAAAATTGCATAAATTATAACATGTTCATACAGTCGCTAGCAGACGTTGTGTAATGGCATCAGGCACAAGCGTTGGCGAATCAATTGCGATGTGTTTGTGCCGACTGGTTTGACCATTAACCAAAGTAATCGCCGATTTTCGCACTTTGCACCACTTGGCAAAGGCTTCGATGAGCACCGTGTTAGCCGCACCATCGACAGGTGGTGCGGCAAGGCGTACTTTTAGCTCATCTTCTTGCCAGTCAACAATTTCGCTTTTACTGGCTTTAGGTTGGGCGATGATATGGATATGCAACACATCGCCTTTATAATAAGCACCCACCATAAGATTAAACCAACTGCTTACCCAGCTCTGATAGCCAGCCAACCAATAAAATTTCACTCATTTTGAGTAAAAACAAAGCAGCAATAGGTGATAAATCTAACCCGCCCATATTGGGTAAAATGCGACGCAATGGCGTTAACAAAGGACGATTTAAATCGCTAATAAAACTTAGATTTGGATCGTATTGCACAGGACGAATAAAGCTTAAAATGGCTTCGGCAATAATGCTCAAAAACCACAAGTTCAGAAATGCAGCTAGCAAGTCAGATAAGGTTAATATAACCAAACCAGCAGGTGCATAATCTTTACCAAGCATTAATGCTAATAATCCATAATAAAGACCTTGTAAAACAAATGCCCATAAAATCGCAGCAAAATCCCAGCGTGGATGATAGGGAATAAACCTTGCTAAGGGACGGCACATTGGATTTGTTAATGTTGCTACACCATGCACAAAAGGACTACGTGGGTTTGCCATCGACAAGCGTAATGCGACACGTAATACAAAGAAAAACACCACAATATCGACAATAAATTGCAAGGCAAAAAAACCTGCTTGACTGCTTGGTGTCATGCTTGTGCTCCTAATTGTGTTGCCATCTCAACTGCTCGTTGTTGTGCTGCTTGCATAGCAGATAAAACAATATGCGATAACTTGTTTTGCTCAAACGATTGAATTGCTTTTTCGGTTGTACCATTAGGTGAAGTAACTTGTGCACGTAATTGCGCTGGTGTTGCTTGGCTTTCAATCGCCATTTTAGCAGCACCTAATGCAGTTTGTACTGTGAGCAATGTTGCTGTTTTATTGTCCAAACCAAGTTGTTCACCTGCAACAATCATCGCTTCCATCATTAAAAAATAATATGCAGGACCTGAACCAGACAAAGCAGTAACGGCATCTATTTGTGCCTCATCATTCAGCCAGACACTAAGTCCAACGGCACGCATCAACGATTCTGCCTGCCCTTTTTGCGCTTTTGTTACCAAATTATTCGCATAAAGCCCCGTTGCACCAGAACCAACCAACGCAGGCGTGTTAGGCATGGTGCGTACAATAGCAGCATCTCCTCCTAACCAACGACTTAAATCAGCACAAAGAATCCCCGCTGCCACAGAAACAACCAATGGCTTATACTGCTTCACAAATCCTGCTAACGACTGTGCAACACTTACCATCATTTGTGGCTTGACAGCCAAAACGAGCAGATCACTCCCTATGAGTGCTTCGTCTTGTGTGCTATAAGCAGCAACCCCCATATTTGCCAACAATTGTCGCTGTGATTCGTTAGGATCCACAACACGAATGCGATTGGCGGCAACACCATTTGCCAATAAACCACCAATCAGGCTACGTGCCATATTGCCGCCACCAATAAAGGTTAAAGTATTTGCGAGCATAATCGAACTCCGTTAGTCATTTAATTTGATAGAACGAGAACCAAAAATATCCGTACCAATGCGCACTATTGTAGCACCTTCAGCAATAGCAGCTTCACTATCAGCAGACATCCCCATTGATAACTCGGGTAATGCACTCCCTAATACATCTTGTAATTGCTCACGCAAGCGATGTAATTGTCTAAAGGGAATAGATTGTGTCAAAAAATCAGAACGAGGTGCTGGAATTGTCATTAATCCACACAACTCAAGTCGCTCTTGTGCCATGACTGCTTTGGCTAACATTAATAACTCATCAAATCCATGTACGCCAGACTTGCTATTTTCATCGTCAATATTAACCTGCAATAATACCTTAAGCGGTGCCATATCGAGCGGACGATAGCGTGCTAATGGCGCAACAAGTTTAATACGATCTAAACTGTGCATCATATAGGCAGTGGTAGCGACCTCTTTGCATTTATTAGATTGCAAAGGACCAATAAAATGCCATTCAATGCAAGAATCTTTTAGCGTACTTGCCTTATCGAGCATTTCTTGGACATAGTTTTCACCAAAAGCAAACTGACCCGCTTGTGCTAAACAGGCAATAGCATCACTAGGATGAAACTTGCTAACCGCTACTAGCTGAATATCTTCTGGATTGCGCTGATAAGTTAGTGCGACTTTTTCAATGTGCGCTTTGACGCTTTGCCAACGCACACGTAGTAATTCTGGTTGCATTATTTACCACAAAGTTAATAAAAAACAAATTCACGATAACGACTGTACTGGCTGATAACCATTAACTAGTCCTTTACACACAATACTCACAGCATCGTGTGGATGCAAACTTTCCATATGATCAACACGTAACCAAAAATCAGCATAATCCTGACAAATATCGAGTGACGACTGTAAACGACGGGCTGCATCCTCGCAAAACATGAGGTTTGCACCATTAAGACGTGCAAACTCTTGCTCATCCTCACGTTTTACAGCTGCTTGTACTGCTGTTTTTAATGCAAATTCGATAACAGAAATTAAAGCAGATAAATCAAAAACCGCCGCATCATCTTCTGCTAATGTCACACGAATTTTAGCTGTTGAACGTTGTGAGTGTGGCGTAGCACAAACCCCCTGACTTGTTCCTAACCACGCATAAACCTCAGCTTGCGATAGCGCATCACGCCCCATAAAATCTTCACTAAATTGATCCTGAATCAATTGGCGTGCCAAGGCAGCTGAACAAGGACACGTTGATGAATAAGGCACTTCCACCTGCATCTCAAGCATCATCTTTTTATCACGCAAAGTACCACGAATCAGCGCGGGATAATTTTTCCAGCCACTATTGCCCGATATTAACGAACCACGTCGCTCATAATAATCAAAGCGATATTCAACAAATGCAGCAGTAGATAACCCATGATGCGACTGAATAAACTCACGTAACATCGCTGTTAAATTCGCAGGTGTTAATGGATTATTACTGGCTTTATCGAGCATTAAATACAAGCGTGACATATGAATACCCTTACTTGCAGGATCTGCCAAATTAACATACGCCTGTACACGTGCTAGTGAGCGCACGGTATCACCTGTATATGTAGCAACACTAACAGGAAGCTCGATTTGAGCCATACCAACCCAATCCAAAGTTCCCAACGGATTAGATAGGGGCATATTCGCAACGTCGGGCATATAGGATTTTGTCATGATGAATACCAAAATAGTTTACTAAGTTTGTCGGGTATTATCGCAATGATAAACAATTAGAGCAAGCAACACATCATGATTAACCTAAGACTAGTGTCTGCCTGTGCTACCAAAACCACCCTCACCACGTTCACTATCATTATCAAAAGAATCTACCCACTGCCAAGCTGCTTGCACAACAGGGATGAATACCAACTGTGCGAGCCGTTCATTAGGATTAATCATAAAGGACTCAGTTCCCCTATTCCAAACCGAAATTTTTAATTCTCCTTGATAATCAGAATCGATTAACCCTACTAAGTTACCCAACACAATACCATTTTTATGACCCAATCCTGAACGAGGCAAAATAATAGCAGCAAGGGAAGGATCAGCAATATGAATCGCTAGTCCTGTACCAATAAGTATCACTGCACCAGCAGTCAACTCTATAGGCATATCGATACAGGCACGTAAATCTAACCCCGCTGACCCTATTGTGCCATACTCTGGTTCTGGAATATCGACGCCAATGCGAGGAGACAATTTACGAATTTGAATGGGAGTTTTCACTAATTTATCCTTTTAATAATAAAACAAACTTACAAAGCAGCAATAAGCGCTTGCGTGGCTGTATCAAATCCGTCAGTTTTTTTTGTTTGCAATGCTTGTAATGTTTTTAATGCAATTTGCTTACCCAACTCAACACCCCACTGATCAAACGGATTAATATCCCAAATAACCGCCTCAACAAATGTTTGATGTTCGTATAAAGCAATTAACGCACCCAGACTATGCGCATCAAGTTGATCTAATAATAAAGTTGTACTTGGCTGATTCCCAGCATAATACTTATGCGTATCCGTTGGTGGCGTTTCTAATGCAGCATTACCCAACATTAAAACACTCGACTGTGCTAATAAGTTTGCCAAGGCAAGATGATGTTGATAATGCAAAGCAGCACGTGTGGCGTTATCTTGTAGTTGTTCGATATCGGGGCGATGAATAGGAGCAATAAAATCACAAGCAACTGCTTCCGTTCCCTGATGCAATAACTGATAAAAAGCATGCTGTGCATTAGGACCCACCTCACCCCACACAATCGGACAAGTAAGATAATCAAGGTGTCTACCATCACGACTGACACTTTTACCATTTGATTCCATAATAAGCTGGGTGAGATAAGCTGGTAGCAAATTTAATCGCGCATCATATGGCAAAATAACTTTCCCATGAATACCCAAAAAATTACGATTCCAAACGGTTGTTAACGCTAAGCGAACAGGGAGATTATTAGCAAAAGGCACGGAGCGAAAATGCACATCCATATCACTCGCACCCTTGAGTAATTTGCGAAACTCATCCATTCCTAACGCAATTGCAATAGTTACACCTATGGTTGACCAAAGCGAGTAACGTCCACCAACCCAATCCCAAAAATGCAACTGATGTTCGGGATGAATACCAAAGGCGGTCATTTTTTGTGTGCTTGCTGATACACCGATAAAGTGCTGCTTTAGTGCTAATGCGTGTGTTGCACCATCTGCTATAAGCCACTCTAAGGCTGTTTGTGCATTGGCAAGCGTATCAATCGTTGTAAACGTTTTACTAGCAAAAACAAATAGTGTTGTTTTCGGATTTAACGCTGCTAATAAATTTGCCGTTCGTGCTCCATCCATACTTGATAAATAATGGACATGAACCCCCCTATGTGTGCTTTGCAATGCGCTCACCATCAAATGAGGTCCTAGGTCAGAACCCCCCACCCCCATATTGACCACATCAGTAATCGCAAGCCCTGTAAAACCACGCCATTGTCCTGCACGAATCCGATTTACTAATAGTGCCATCTGCTCAAGCTGTGTTTGCACCATCTGATAGACTGAGTGACCGTCAATGCAAAGCCCATCGTCGGATTGCGCACGTAACGCGGTATGCAAAGCGGCTCTATTTTCAGTATGATTAATCGCATGACCACAAAACAAAGACTCGATCGCTTTGCTTAATTCTTGTTGGTTTGCCAACGCATAAAGATGCTCCCACGTCTGAGGCAAAACACGTTGACGTGATAAATTGACTGTAATACCCGCAGCATTAATCTGATCGCGAGAACCACGCTCACTATCTTGCGCAAAAATCTCTTTTAAATGCAAACTATTAATATTAGCTGCATGTTTTTTAAGGGTTTGCCAAGCGAAAGACTGAGTTAAGCTCATTGCTGCTGTACCAATAGTTGCCTAAATGCCTCACCCAATTGCGGATGACGCTTAGCAAAGGTTAGTGTAGCAGCTAAGTAACCCAGCTTATCGCCACAATCATGCACTTCCCCATCAAAAATAGAAGCACGCATGGTTTCACGAGCTAATAACGACTGCATGGCATCCGTAAGCTGAATTTCACCACCAACACCACGCTGAACCTGTGCTAACTCTGCAAAAATAGAAGAAGTGAACAGATAACGTCCTAAAACAGATAAACGCGATGGGGCATCTTCAGAACAAGGCTTTTCAATTAATTCTGTAATACGATGTGCATCACTAACGGCAGCAATACCATATTTATGAACATCCGTTAAGGGAACTTCTTGTAATGCAACAACACTACTACGATGAATCATATAATCAGAGACGAGCTGTTCTGTTGCATTCTGATAAGGACGATAACAAATTACATCAGGCAATAAGACAACAAAGGGATTATCATTGACAACAGACTCTGCACAACGCACAGCATGACCCAAGCCCAATGCCTGACCTTGACGCACTGATACAATTTTCATACCACTAGGTAGCGTATTGCGTGCAATACCAAGTAACGCCAACTTATTGCGTTGCTCGAGTTCAGTTTCGAGCTCGTATTGAGTATCAAAATGATTTTCTAGTGCACCTTTAGCAGCATGAGTTATCAATACAATGGTTTCAATACCTGCCTCAAACGCCTCTTCGACAACATATTGAATAAGCGGCTTATCCACCAAAGGTAGCAATTCTTTAGGAATAGCTTTGGTCGCAGGCAAGAAACGACTTCCCAAACCAGCAGCAGGAATAACGGCAAATTTAACACTCATATTTAGTCCTCTAGTCCGTTAGGATTCATTGATTGCCAACGCCAAGCATCTGCACACATAACCATTAAGCTGCGAGTAGCTTTCCAGTCCAACAATGATTGTGCCAATGCAGGATTTGCATATACACACGCCACATCAC
>CAMCGI010000034.1 GCA_945874205.1 Francisella tularensis subsp. holarctica | reverse complement strand
ACAGCAGTCCTGACAACGTGGCAAAAAGCACAAATTGAGCGAGCAGAAGACTTAGAGCAGGCTAAAGCTGACATTTGTGCTGCATTTGAAACAGCTGTTGCTGATGTATTAGTCATTAAACTCAAACGTGCGCTAGAACAAGAAGCCCTAAAAACACTTGTTGTCGCAGGGGGTGTTAGTGCCAATACGACAATTCGTACCAGCTTAACGCAGCTAATGACTCAACGTGGTGGTAAAGCATTTTTTCCACGTTTTGAGTTTTGTACTGATAATGGTGCAATGATTGCCTTTGCAGGATTTAAACGACTTCAACTAGGTGAACATAATAATTTAGATTTTAGTGCACGAGCGCGTTGGTCTTTAGCAGAACTCAAACCTTCATCACGCTAACACCAACTCAATGAAGGATGATCTGCTTTTAACCATCGATTACCATCCGCAAACATCACTTCTATTCTATCCCCTGAGTGAGACAAGATTATCCCTGTACCAAACTTATCATGAACTATTTGCGTACCTAACGTATAACTTGTCGAGGGAGTAACACGAATAGCCATCCCCAAAGAAGATAAGTATTGATTGGCAATACGAATATCGCCTGCTATAGGTAATTTCTTTTCTGTGCCATGCAAAAAAGCACCTAACTGCTGACAGAGCACCAAATTAGTTTCAGCCAAAAAGCGACTGGTTTGCCCTGCATGATTGGCTGTCAATCCTTTTTTCCACAAGGGTAATAATATAGAAAAATCAGGAATAAGCAAAATAAGCTGAGTGCGTGCACGTGTAATAGCCACATAAAACAAACGCCGTTCCTCCTCCAACAAGGACGTTTGTTCATTGCTGCGACTACTAGGAAACACGCCTTCTTTCAATCCAGCAACCCATACTGCATCCCATTCACGTCCCTTAACACGATGAATCGTAGTGAGTGTTAGTGCATCAGTCTGTGTTTGACTCAATAATGATGTTTCTCGCATAGAATCAAACAATGTGATTGCCTGCAAAAGGGTAATATTTTTATTAATAATATTACGCAAAGAAAACAAGAGCTCTACCTGCATAACACCTTGTTCTAGCGAACCTGATAGTTTTTCTAATCGATTTTGTGCATCCGTTTGCGAAATAAAATCATCTAGTACACTTAGTGCGGACGCATTTTGATAGAGACCATTAATCAAATCTTGCCATATCTTAGCGCGACTTAACCAATAAGCTTTGAGCCAATCTCGCTCACACACCATATCAGTTATTGCAGAAACCACTTTTTCTGGTGACTGCGCAGATAGCATTGTTAATCGTTCACGCGAAGCTTTAGCCATACCTAAAGGCGGTAGTTGCCAGAAAGCTCTCAGAGCAGTTAGTCTTTGCTCATAATTCCATTGCCATATACGTCCTTCTGCTAAGGCTAATAAAGCAGTTACACCTTGAGCAATAGGCGTTTGCCAAACACTTTTTTCACCCAATAGCTGATAAGGAATTTCTGCTTGTATCAAAGCTAACTCCACCGAAGTAGCCTGCGACCACACTCTCACTAATATGGCTGCTGACTGCCACTGCGCGCCCTTTTTATGCCATATTTTTAACGATTCGACCAATAGCGCAGTTTGTTCTCCTACCAACACTTCAATTTGTGTTGCAGCGCTCGTCTTAGTTGCTAATACGGCACGTCTATCCGACCAGTCATTAGCAGCAATCGCATGATTTGCTAATAAGGCTAACGCATGACCAAAACGAAAACTTTGTGGTAAATAATAGGTTGTTGCATGCTTAAAATCTTGTGTAAAACGGGTTGCCAAAAACTCAGGACTCGCACCACGCCATGTATAAATACACTGATCAACATCGCCAACCACCATTACTTTTGCTCTTTCACCAGCTAACCACTGTAACAAAACATGTTGCACCTCATTCACATCTTGATATTCATCGACTAATATGTGCTCAAGATGATTAGCAAACTCAGCACGTAATACTGGTTGCTGTGCCAACAACAACCAAGGAGCATAAAGCATATCAGTAAAAAACCACACCTGAGCACGTTCACGCAAATACTCTAACTGCTTAACCGCCTTAGCAACAGGTATTAAATTATCTGGCAACGAAGACAAGGCTAAATCCAGCGGCAAAGCTTGACCTTTTATCCACTCAACTGCCTGACCTAAAAGCTCTAACTGCTCTTGTTCAATTTTGGCTAAACTTAAAGCTTCTCGCTTAAGCATCACTTCCTGACCTGAACTTGCTAATGTCCAGTTTGGCAATTTCTTTTGGTGCATCAGGTTTTGTAACAATTTCCAACCCAATGCATGAAATGTCTGAACGGTCACCTCAGTAGATCCTAATTGTTCCTGCATTCGTCGCCTAAAATCTTCAGCTGCCTCTCGGTTATAGGTCAGAACACGAATGCGTTTTGCGGATACGTCATTATCAATCAACCATGCAATACGCGCGATAAGCATACGCGTTTTGCCCGCACCAGCAACAGCTAAGACACGCGCATGATTTTGTGAATGACAAGCAGCAGCCAACTGTTCTTGCGTTAATCCTTGAGAGACATTAGAAAAAATAAATGACAATTTTGATAGTTCTTTTGACGTACTTAAGTGCATAATAGTAGCATCATATCAACATTAAACACATTCAAAGGCGTTGTTCGTGAAAAAACTAGCGTTATTACTAACATTAGTATCAAATATCAGCGTAGCTACTCCTGTCAGTATCATCTTAGAGAATGGGCTTAGTGCCAATGCTAACTATCAAGCAGGCAAGGAAAACAAACCCGTTATTATGGTGGTACATGGTTTTGCCTCTACCTATAACTATGGCACGATTCAAAGCATTAGTAATGAATTAATTGGTAAAGGTTATTCTGTTATCACACCTAATTTAACCTTGGGGGTAGATAATCGCAACGAACCCTTATCCTGCGATCAGCCGCACAAAAGTTCACTATCGGACGAAGGAAAAGAGCTCGCACAATGGGCTAAGTGGTTAAGTAGTAAAAACAACAATCCACTTATTATGATTGGGCATTCTGCAGGCAGCAGCATTTTATCAAGTCTAGAAAGTCATCCAGCCAACTTAAAAAAGATTATTTTAACTGCCATTTATGACTTTGATGACGCACCTGAAAACACCCTGTTATATGATAAAAAAGTAGCACAACAGAATCTACAAGCAGGAAAACTTGCATACTATAATATTTCCTTTTGTCATGGTAACTTTCTTGCTACAAGCGATGTCTATCTTGACTATCGTCATTGGAACAAAGAGCGCATTATCGATACAATCAATCGTAGCAGCCTACCCATTACTGTGATTATGCCGGGTAGTGATAAGCGTCTAGAAGGCAATAAAGCACAATGGATAGAACAGCTCAAACAAACAAAAGCAAACATTGAACTCATTAAAAACGCTGACCACTTTTTTAGTTCTGATGCTGAGTTTGATCTCAGCGAGTCAATTAACCGAGTACTTGAACACAAATAACCTTGATTTTTAACTCGACTTTTGCTAAAGTCATGAAAAGCAGTCATTCTAAAGACTGCTTTTTTGTTTTAGTCCTTATTTAGGGGTAGCACCATGACCAACTTAATGCCAACATACGCCAGACTTCCTATTACCTTTACCAAAGGTGAAGGTGCTTGGTTATGCGATAGTAACGGTACGCGCTATCTTGATGCGATCAGTGGTATCGCTGTATGCAACTTAGGACACGCTCATCCTGCCATTACACAGGCAATCTGCACACAAGCTAGTCAGCTAATACATACCTCTAATCTTTATCATATCGAAAAGCAAGAACAACTGGGAACAGCATTAGTTGAAGCTGCTGGCATGGATAAAGCTTTTTTCTGTAATTCTGGTACTGAAGCGAATGAAGCGGCTATTAAGCTTGCTCGTTTGCATGGTCATAAAAATGGTATTGCACTACCCACTATTATCGTAATGGAAAACAGCTTTCATGGTCGTACTATGGCGGCACTTACGGCAACAGGTAATGAAAAAATCAAAGAAGGTTTTGGCCCTATGCTTGAAGGCTTTATTCGCGTTCCTTACAATGACCTTGCGGCGATACAATCCGCTTTTGACAAAAACCCTAATATTGTTGCTGTATTAGTCGAGCCTGTTCAAGGTGAAGGGGGCGTAGTGCCTGCTGACACTCACTGGCTACAAGCAATTCGCACACTATGCGATGTACATAATGCCTTTTTAATGATGGATGAAGTACAAACAGGATTCGGACGAACAGGTAGTTTATTTGCCTTTCAGCAGCAGGGTATTTCTCCTGATGTGATTACCTTAGCTAAGGCACTTGGTAATGGTTTTCCTATTGGTGCTATGCTAACCAAAGGAAAAGCGGCGGCTGTTTTTGCACCAGGAAATCATGGTACAACATTTGGCGGTAATCCGCTCGCATGCTCAGCGGGATTAGCGGTACTTGATACACTCAAATCACATCCTGAATATATTATTAACGCCAAAACAACAGGAGAGCAACTCAAAACTGCTTTTACACAAGCACTTGCTGAGTGCACAGGAATAAAAGCCATTCGTGGCATGGGGTTAATGATCGGTATTCAACTCGATCGCCCTTGTACAGAATTGGTGAAAATTGCAATGGAAAAACATCACCTTTTAATTAACGTTACACGTGCCGATACAGTACGTTTACTACCGCCACTTATTATGACAGATGCACAAGCTTCCTTGCTTGTTGCTGGTGTCAGCGATATTATTCGTGAATTTCTTAATACTAATGCATAACCTACTGTGATGATAACTATATGACCGCGCCTATTAGACATTTTCGCTCTTTACTTGATTGTACCTCGTCCGAACTAACCTATTTAGTCGATCGTGCAATTTATCTCAAAGCATTACGCAATGAGGGTAAAGTACATGAACCCCTTGTCGGTAAAGTGATGACTATGATTTTTGAAAAATCATCTACTCGTACGCGCATTTCATTTGAAGCGGGGATGGCACAACTGGGTGGTCATGCTATTTTTATCTCCCCAGAAGCCAGTCAACTTAGTCGTGGTGAACCGCTTGAAGATACCGCAAAAGTCGTTTCTAGCATGACTGATATCGTTATGATTCGCACCTTTGGTCAAGACATTGTCGAGCGTTTTGCAGCACACTCACGCGTCCCTGTCATTAATGGCTTAACAAACTTACATCATCCGTGCCAAGTATTAGCCGATGTGATGACTTTTGTAGAACAGCGCGGTGATATAACAGGTAAAACAGTGCTTTGGTTAGGTGATGGCTACAATATGTGTCATTCATTTATGCATGCAGCAAAACAGTTTGGTTTTCAGTTACGCGTTTGCACCCCTACAGGCTATGAGCCAGAAGCTGATGTGCAAACAGAGTGCGCTGGCAGCTTTAGTTTACATACTGACCCCTTTAGTGCAGCTGAAAACGTTGATTTAGTGGTTACTGATGTGTGGACAAGTATGGGCTGTGAGGCTGAAACACTCGAGCGCAAACAAAAGTTTAAGCCTTATCAAGTTAACAGCTCAATTATGGCACAAGCAAAAAAAGATGCATTGTTTATGCATTGTTTGCCAGCACATCGTGGTGAAGAGGTATCCGCTGATGTGATTGATGGTGAACAAAGTGTTGTTTGGGATGAAGCAGAAAATCGTCTACATGCCCAAAAAGCATTGATGGAGTTTTTACTATTAGGACAGCAGGCTTAACGCCTGCTCACCTGTAGGTATTTGGGTAGGCTTTATATAAGCTCACCGTTTCTAACCTCATTAACCAAACAAATTACCCATGCCAGCTGGTAGATTCATACCTGCTGTCAGGCCACCCATTTTTTCAGAAACCATTGCTTCTACCTTGCGATTAGCACTATTAATCGCTGCGCTCACTAAGTCTTCTAGCATTTCTCGATCATCCATTAGGCTTGGGTCAATCGTCACTTTAATGGCTTCGTGCTTGCCCGTTAAGGTTACTTTGACTAGTCCACCACCAGACTCACCTTCAACCGTCATTTGCGCTACTTCAGCTTGCATTTTTTGTGCTTTCTCTTGCATTGCTTGCGCTTGCTTCATCAATTGTCCCATGCCTGCCTTGCCAAACATTATTTATTTCCTTCTGATAAGTGAGTAAATTGTGCCCAATTGGGCGTTAAAGTTAACTGGTTGCATAATGATTGAAAACGCATATTATCCATTATCACCGCTTTTGCATCGATAATTGCCTGCTCTGCCAGTTGTTGATTTTGCTGAACAGGAGTTAACCAAGTAGATTGCCAACCATTGTGCCAGCGTACATCTATTTTTGTTTTCTGACTAATCGCTTGTAACAATTTGTCACCAAAATAATTTACTGATGTTTGTTCACTAGGAGGATATGCCAGCAAAACCTGCTGCATATCATCTGTTTTAAGACGAATACACTTACGAGCCAATTCAAGCTCAATGCCACTTAAACGCCATTGTGCTAAACAATCAAGCCAATCACTTAGCGAGTATGGCTCTATTTTTGAATTATTAACAACCTCAACACTAGAAACAATAACAGGCAAAATGGGCGCTGATGGCGCTAAGGTAAATTCAGCTGTTTTTTTTTCAGCCAGAATAGGTTTTCGAATTCCTAAAGCTTCAAACATTGCTTTTCTAGGATCATCTTCTAGTGCAGCTTGTTGATGACTTTGGACAGGTTCTGGCGCAATGACTGGAGACGGCTGCACAGTTGGTTTGCTCAACAAAGAAGCACTACTCGTCGCAACTCTAGGCGTTACCACCGCTGTCGTATTTGTTCCTGCTCTAAAATGCAATAATCGCATCAACATCAACTCAAAACCCATTTGCGCTGTTGGTGCAAGACGCATATCGTCCTGTGCTAACAACACCACTTGCAACCATATCTGCACTTGTTCAGCTGATGCTTGCTTCGCTAGTTCGATACGCTCAGCATCATATTCGCAGGCAAGAGTTGGAAAACTTTGTAACAAAGCAAGCTGATGCAGTACTTCTAGTAACTGTTGTTGTAAACGATCAAAATCAGCACCCCATGCAACCCATGCTTGCAACTGAGTTAACGCCGCTGATGCATTTTGCTCTATTAAAGCGCGAACAAACACTAATACTTGCGCATCTGATGCTAACCCTAACATTTCGCGTGTTGACTCATAGCCCACACGTCCCGCCCCCAAAACAATCGCCTGATCGAGCAAACTCAAAGCATCACGCACACTCCCCTGTGCTAAACGTGATACTAACGCAATAGCCTCGTCCTCAAATTCAATAGCTTCACTTGTTAACACATTATTTAAATGCGAAACAAGAATAGCAGGTGTCATTGGGCGCAAATGAAACTGCAAACAGCGAGATAAAATAGTAACAGGTAATTTATGAGGGTCTGTTGTTGCTAATAGAAACTTAACATGCGCTGGCGGTTCTTCTAAGGTTTTGAGTAGTGCGTTAAAACTATGCGTTGAGAGCATATGCACTTCATCGATAATGTAAATTTTATAGCGTCCAACACTGGGAGCATACTGAACATTATCGAGCAACTCTCGCGTATCTTCTACTTTTGTGCGACTAGCCGCATCAATTTCAATTAAATCGACAAAGCGTCCTTCATCGATAGATTGGGCGATGTCATCAAGACACGGATCTGCTGTGATGCCATTACGACAATTTAGAGCTTTAGCAAAAATACGTGCTAATGTTGTTTTACCAACACCACGTGTTCCTGTAAACAAATAAGCATGATGCAACCGACCAGAGGTTAACGCTTGCGATAATGCACGAACAACAGGTTCTTGACCAACAACTTGAGAAAATTGACGCGGACGCCATTTACGAGCGAGAACGGTATCAGTGGACATGCAACCTCATTTAATCAATGGGGTAAAGAATTAAGTACGATTTGAACCAGCTTAACCTCGGCGCCCACATCACAAATACCGTTGCTTCATTCCTGACCTGGCGGAGTTTTCTGCTTAGTGCCGCGAGGAACCAGCCCAAACCGCGACGCTATTATACACTGTTATCGTGATGAATAGGCACCAATTGGTAGTGTTAATGTGCCTTTTTCTGGTGTTTGGCTTGCATTCTGTTTTGCTATACTTGCTGCGTTGTGCGAAGAAAACTGTATAAATGATTTATTGCGCTCTGCTAATTTAGCACCAATACCTGTCACAAGAGCAACATCAGCTACCGATTTAAATGCACCGTGCGTATTACGCCACGCCACGATTTTCTCTGCTTTTTTCTGCCCAATTCCATCGAGTGCTGATGCAATTTGTACTGCATCAGCACGATTAATATCAACTAACTCGCCTGCACTGGCAAAATGGCTAGTACTTATTAGTACCAAAATGATAAAAAACCACTGATACATTGTTAAACACCTTTTAGTAGCCCATCCTAATCGGATAATATAACCCATCGGCACCTTATATCAAAGAGCAACGCATGGACATTACACAACTTCTGACTTTTGCCGTACAACAAAAAGCATCCGATTTACATATTTCGGCTGGCTTGCCTCCTATGTTACGCATTGACGGAGATGTACGAAAAATCAATGCACCCGCGCTTGATGCAGCAGAAACACAGCGACTACTTTACGATGTTATGAATGATTATCAACGTAAACTTTTCGAAGAAAAATTTGAAGCCGATTTTTCATTTAATTTGCCTGGGGTTGCACGGTTTCGTGCTAATATTTTTAAGCAAGATCGAGGCTTAGGTGGCGTATTTCGTACCATTCCCTCTAAAGTATTATCATTAGATGCACTCAATGCACCAGAAATTTTTAAAACAATTGCTAATACGCCACGTGGTATTGTTTTAGTAACAGGACCTACTGGCTCTGGAAAATCAACAACGCTCGCTGCAATGGTTGACTATGTCAATGAAAATCATTTTGCACACATTTTAACGGTTGAAGACCCTATTGAGTTTGTCCATATTAGTAAAAAATCACTAGTTAATCAACGTGAAGTACATCGTGATACACATAGTTTTGCTAATGCATTGCGTTCTGCATTGCGTGAAGATCCTGATGTGATTCTTGTTGGTGAAATGCGCGATTTAGAAACTATTCAATTAGCATTATCTGCGGCTGAAACAGGACATCTCGTTTTTGGTACACTACACACCTCTAGTGCTGCGAAAACCATCGACCGTATTATCGATGTTTTTCCTGGCAATGAAAAAGCCTTAGTTCGTTCAATGCTTTCCGAATCTTTACGTGCAGTCATCTCGCAAACACTATTAAAGAAAAAAGGAGGTGGGCGTGTTGCTGCTCATGAAGTTATGATGGGGACACATGCAATCCGTAATTTGATTCGAGAGGATAAAGTACCGCAGATGTATTCAATTATTCAAACCAGCTCACAACAAGGCATGCAAACGCTTGATCAATGCTTACAAAAACTAGTTGATCAGGGACTAGTTGAGCGCAGTGAAGCGGCAAGTAAGGCGGCGAATAAAGCTGCTTTTGAAGGATAAACAAGTATTATGAATAAAGTACAAGCACTCGGTCATCTCAACCAAATGCTCGCAGCGATGATTGAAGCAAAAGCATCCGATATGTTTATTACTGATGGTGCTCCTGTTAGCCTTAAAATTGATGGCAAAATGATGCCCATTACACAACAACCCCTATCGGCATCACTTACCCGTCTACTCGCTGAAAGCTTGATGACAGAAGCACAGCGCGATGACTTTAACAAAACAAATGAGTGCAATCTCGCATATGCAATGGGAACAGCGGCACGCTTTCGTGTCAATGTCTTTGTACAGCGCAATAGTGTTGGTATGGTAATTCGTATTATTAATACCACTATCCCAAAAGTCGAAGAATTAGGATTACCACCTGTTCTTAAAGAACTGATTATGGATAAGCGTGGTTTAATTTTATTTGTGGGCGGCACTGGCTCTGGTAAATCAACGTCACTAGCTGGACTTATTGGTCATCGTAATGTGAATAGTAAAGGGCATATCATTACCATCGAAGATCCGATTGAGTTTGTTCACCCCCATAAGGGATGTATTATTACTCAAAGAGAAGTGGGAACGGATACTGACACATTTGAAGCAGCATTAAAAAACACATTGCGCCAAGCGCCTGACGTTATTTTAATTGGTGAAATTCGTGAGCGCCACACAATGGAACACGCTATAACGTTTGCTGAAACAGGGCATTTATGTTTATCGACATTACATGCTAATAATGCCAATCAAGCACTCGATCGCGTTATTAACTTTTTTCCCGAAGATAGACGTGCACAACTGCTTATGGATTTATCGCTCAATTTAAAAGCGATTGTTAGTCAACGCCTTATTCCTAAGCAAGCTGGTAAAGGACGTGTTGCAGCAATCGAAATTTTGATTAATACACCACGTATGGCTGATTTGATTTTTGAAGGCAAAGTACACGAGATGAAACCGCTTATGGCAGAAAGTCGAGAGTTGGGCATGCAAACTTTTGACCAGGCGTTATTTGATCATTACGAGAACAATCAAATTAACTATGCCGATACGTTGCGCTTTGCGGATGCAGTCAACGACTTACGTCTGCGCATCAAGCTGAATTCTAAACGCTTTGCAATAGAAAAACCTGATGGTGGCACAACGGAACAAACAAGTTGGGAAATACAAAAGTAAACATTATATAGTCCCAACCATCGCCGCCCTTACAGGTGGCGATACTGCATAACCTTGAATGCCATCGATGCCCATTTTTGCTAATTGTTGCCATAGTTCATGACTAGAAACAAACTCGGCAACAACAAGCAAGCCCATATGATGTCCGAATTCAATTAACCCTAAAATAACATTAGCCTTGCTAATATCGTGTGCCATTGCCTGAATTAACGAACCATCAATCTTTAATACTTGCGCTTCCAAGCCAGAAATATGTGTAAAGTTAGCATAACCACTGCCAAAATCATCGACTGCAACACTACACCCTAGCAATCGAAAAGGTGCTAATGCTGTTAACATTTGCTCATATGACGTAATCTCTTCTGACTCAAGCACTTCTAATGTTAATCGATTGCCAACACCATAACGTTCTACAATATCATGCAAGGCTTGCAAATGATCCGCATGTCTAAAATCATCTTCGGACAAGTTGAGCGTAAAAAACTCTTCACGCGTAGCAAATAAAGCACAGGATTTTCTAAACATGACTTGTGTCAAATGTAAGTACTCTCGTGTATGACGTACCGCATCTAAAAATAGTCCGGGTGCAATTAATTGATCCTGATGATCACGTATACGAACAAGACACTCATACTTATCAATATGCCCCAAAACCTGATTATAAATAGGCTGAAAAACAGGTTCGATACGGTCATCGACTAACGCCTCACGAACTTTTTCAAGCCATTCTTGTGCGTTTTGATATTTTTGACGCTCTCGCCATGCGCCATCATACTCTAATACTAATAAATGTTTCTTTCTAGCACGATTAATTGCCATGGCTGCTTGTAATAAAAGCTGTTCTTCATCATCAACCTCGTCATCCCACAACGAAAAACCACCTGATACCATCACTGGAATTTGCGCACCCCATACCATTAGATCGTACTGGTTTAAATCGTTTAGCAACCATTGAGCACGCTCTTGCCACATTTGCGCACTCGACTCATCATCAAATAACTGATAGGCAAACTCAGAGCCTGATAAACGATAAGGACCAATAAGCCCAGGAAGCTGATGGCACTCTTCACACAGTCGCGCAGCAAATGCACATAAATACTCATCACCAAACTGAATACCATAAACCTCATTTAAGCGCCCAAACTCTAAAATCTTTACCAGCAAAATACCCTGTGGCGCTGAACTCTGCATATCTTTAAGCAACTTAATGCGATTGGGTAGTTGGGTTGTTGTATCAGTAATCAATTGTTTTTGCATTGCTAATTCAGTGATAACATGTTCACTAATATCATCAAAAACAGCAACAAAATAAGTGACTTCATGATAGCTAAAACTGCGTGTACGCACCATAAAGTGATAGTCTTGATCATTATTTCTAATCAATACGCGACAATCTTGAACGAGTGCCAAATTAACCCAATTAGGATGATTTTTCGTAAAATAAGGATAACCCAACGAATCAACATAAGGAACAAACAAATCACATACACAACTATGTGCTTGTTTAAAGTCACTCAACGTTTTAAATTCTGTCAAAAATCGGAATAATGCATCATTAGCATCAACCATCTCAACACCGTTGGTTAAAAGTGTCATAGCAGGTTGTGCATCTAACACAGCGCGGATATAAGCACGATCATTTTTTAACAAGCGCATACTTTCTGAAAGCTGACCATGTTGTTGATATAAACGCGCACTGAGTTGACTTAATTGTGATGCCAATAAATTCATATCCAAACTGGTATTAATTTGAATATACGCCTGATTACTAGGCTGCATATCTGCTAAAAAATTAATCACCTTAGCAATGGGCTTTAATACAAGATAAGATATTTGCCACCAGACCAACAAAACTGCAATCAAGCACAAGCCTGCAATTAACGATAGCAACAACTGCCGCGACACCCATAACTGAGATTGAATTGTTTTTACATCTGCTTGCACTTCAATTACCCAAGACCATGGCATAAAGGTTCGATACGTGCTTAACGGGTTATCTGATAACGGCTTAATACTCGAATTACTTAGTGAATCATGCCAGGCTTGACCATCCCATAGCAAAAAACGCCCTGTTAGTTTATCTTGAATTGATAAGCTACCATGCCAATCTATCATTAAGTTTTTTAAAAATAAAATAGTTTCTTCTTGTATAACTGGCAGTTGTGCTTGATAACGCGCTTCTTTTCCCTGACTTGATAATAGCTGATACTCAAAACGCCCTCGTAACAAAGCATACACTATATCTGCACGCGCTTGTGCAGCATTTAACCCATTGGTATAGGCCTGTGACTTAAGATGTTCAGAAAAAGTCATCGCTACAATAAATGCAAATACCACCATTAGACTTAATACGGGCAGCAATAAAACCCAGCGTAATGGGCGCAACAAAAGCCAAGATAACATTACTTAACCTCTTTCATGAATTGTTCTATCATTGCAGAGATAACCACTATATCTGTCTCAAAACCATAATGAAATGCCGAATACCATTGCGTTAAAGCGTCAGCAGATCCAGCTTGTGATAATGCAAGACGCAAATGCTGTTGCTGTTGTGGACTCACTAAATTAGGATTTACTAACCAAACAAATGAAGGCAAAGCTGAAGATACTGCTAACTTTTTAAGTGGTAACCACGAAAAACGTTCGTATACACTCGTCGCAATAATCCCCGAAACAGTTTCGCCTAGCATGACAGATACAATCGCATTTTGGTGACTACCCGTAAACAGACCATTAATTTGTGATTGTTTCATAGCAAACTGTTGTGTCAGTAACTGAGCACCAATAGAGCCACAAGTGGATAACGGCTGCGTTAACGCAACAGAGTGATGCAAAACATCACTGGCATCACCATTATATTCTTGACGCGAAAAAAGCACACAACGATAATCCGTCTTACCCTGTTCATCACGCGTCATCGCTAAAATTTGCATATCGGGACGGTGTTTCATAATCTGCTGTAATAATTGCGGCCCCACCCAAATCATAGCTAATTCATCCTCCTCAAAACGATGCATAAGCTTATCGTAATCAGGCTCTAACACTACGGCTAAAGATTCACCACTAGTCGTGCTTAACCACGTATTGAATTCTTGAAACTCTTTTTCTCTCTCAGCAGAACGCTCTAATAAAGTAGGTGACCACAGTAATAAGCTAGCATCATCAGCAACCACATTACTCACACGCCCTAATGACACTAAGACACTAAAAATGATTACTAAGAAAATACGTATCAATTGCACCGTCAAATAATGCTGCTTTTCAAACATATTAATCCAGTTTTTATTATTCTATTGGGGAAATAATACGCTTAAAATTATTTTTTGCAATAAATAGCAAGAAAAATAAAGTACATCTTGATACAACACAATTTAAGCTAAATTCGCATTAGTAAGATACGCAACTGTTTCACCTGATCTCTTAAAGCAGCCGCTTCTTCAAACTGCAACGCTTTCGCTTTTGCTTGCATTTCTTTTTCTAACTTGCCAATTTGTCGTGCAATAGCATTAGGGTCGGTATTGTAGCTAGCCTGCTCTTCGGCTGCGATCAGCATACTACTGTCATTAGCGATGCGATTTTTACGGCTGTTAACCTGTTTTTTACCCATCATTGATGACACGTCAATCATGTCTTCAATGTTTTTATTGAGCGACTGTG
>CAMCGI010000033.1 GCA_945874205.1 Francisella tularensis subsp. holarctica | reverse complement strand
GACACCGTACAAGGCATTAGCCACAAATACTGTATTTTAATCAGCCGTAACGATGGTTACGGTTATTCATTAACCCAACAAGGAGGCGCGATTCCTCCCACAACTTCCGCAAGCGGTAAGTTGGGGTATCCTCGCGAAAGATGATGAATGATGATAGCTATCGAGCCTTTCAGCATTATTTAATGGAAAACCCTACGGCTGGTGAAGTCATTATCGGAACATCTGGGCTAAGAAAAGTACGATGGTCAGCCAATGGCAAGGGCAAGCGTGGCGGTAGTCGTGTGATTTACATTTACCTCGATAAACGACATCACTTTCACCTACTCACCATTTACGGAAAAAATGAAGCAGAAGACCTAACACAAGACGAAAAGCATCAACTCAAACAACTGGCGGAGAAATTACGACATGAAACGGAATCTGTTTAATGAGCTATCACAAGCACTGCAAGAAGCCACCACTTTCGAGCAAGGTAAGCAGACATTAAAAACGGTCACAGTGGAACGCAAGCGCTTAACCCTAGCACCAGAAAAAATTCGTGCCATTCGTGAAAGCTTTAATATGAGTCGTGCAGTGTTTGCGGCAAGACTACACGTATCACCCAGAACCTTAGAAAAATGGGAACAAGGCTCATCTAAACCCAACGAACAAGCCACAACCTTATTGCTATTAACCAAACACTACCCTGACACCTTAGAGCGATTAAGTCACGTTTAATCAAACAACCACGACTCAACTAATTTTTGAATTTTAGCCTCTAACAACATAACTCACCTCATACAAGTTTATACATAGTATAAATAAATTCAGAGTTTTCTCTTTGCCAGCACTCAAAATAAGATTGCCACCAAGAGTAGAGATAGGTAAAATTGATGAAATTACATCAAACAATCCAGCAACTTACTATGATATAGGTAGCATTATGACGAAAAGCCTATTATCTGAGCCTACTGAATCTGAAACACAGTTACCAAGTTACGAACACGTTACAGAACAGATTAAAACAGCATATGAACAACTAAAAACATCATCAGGTTTTCGTGAACGATGGGCACAAAAACAAATGATTGGTACGCTTGCGCGAGAGTTTAATAAAGCGAGCGATACGTATATTCCTCTGTGTGCAATAGAAGCAGGCACAGGCACAGGAAAAACCTACGGTTATTGTCTGCCACTTATCGCTACTGCAAAAGCAGCGAACAAAAAACTGATTATCGCCACAGGTACTGTCGCACTACAAGAGCAGCTAGTACATCATGACCTCCCTTCATTAAAAGCTTTAACAGGTATGACCTTTAGTTTCGGCTTGGCTAAAGGCAGAAGACGCTATTTATGTCCATTACGCTTGGTGAATGCTAATGCACGCGTACAGACTGGCTTATTCGAGCAAAATGATAATTTTGATTTTTATGCGTTACAAATCACAAATGCATTGAGCGCGGGCTGGGAGGGCGATTTTGATGAGCTAACAATTGCCCTACCCATCACGATACAGACTGCATTAAGCACTGATTCGGCAGGATGTAGCAACAAACGTTGTAATCATTTTGAAGCCTGTCCTTACATGAAAGCTAAAGCGAAACTCTTAGCCAGCGATGTCATTGTTGCGAATCACGCACTACTCATTGCCGACTTAAAATTGGGGGGCGGTGCAGTATTACCCGCACCGAATGCCAGCTTTCATGTTATCGATGAAGGACATCGGCTCTCTAATGAGGTACTTTCTCACACTGCGTCATCACATTTATTGCATGGCGCACAAGCTTGGTTAGAAAGCTTAATCAAAGTTGCTCATGCAATGGGATCGCATGGCAATGAAGCTTATCAAGATAAAATATCGAATTGGGATGCTAAAATTGTACATGATGCTGGTGTTTTAAAAGAACGACTACAAACTCTTTATGCAGCACTGGTTCACAATCCTGAGTACCATCCTACGACTGCAACAGTTAACGCTCGTTTTCAACGTAAAGATGAGCCTCATATCACACGTTTTGAACTAGGCGTTGTGCCAGACTGGTTGATTGAAGCAGGTAATCATATTAAACCGCTAAGCGAATCACTTTATCATGCTACGACAAAAGTCATTAACATTAGTAATGAGACTTACAGCCAATCGCCAAACGATGCACTACTAAAGCAAGCTGCCGATATAGGCTTTATGCGTGAGCGACTTGATAATATGCTAACAACCTGGTCATTGTTATTGTCATCCCCTGCCTCGGATATCGCACCACATGCAAAATGGATTGAATATCGCAAAAAAGGCGAAACAATCGACTTTATGGTCGCTGCAAGTCCCACTGAAGCAAAAACATTTTTAACAGAACATCTTTGGCAAAAAACAGCTGGCGCTGCAATCACCTCAGCAACATTAACAGCATTAGGAAGCTTTGATTATTTTTTTAAACAAACAGGATTAAGCGCAGAAACAACCTGTAGTTTACGCTTAGCATCACCCTTTGATTTTAAAAAACAAGCTAAACTTTATATTCCTAAAATGGTTGAACCCTCTCATCCAGAACATACCCCAGCAATGATAGAATGGCTTAAAAAAAATCTTGATGCTAACGAAAGCACCTTAATGCTATTTACTAGCAATAAACAAATGCAGGCTGTTTATGATGCACTTTGTGATCATTACCATATTAACATGCAAGGTCAAGCCCCTAAAAATACCCTAATAGAAAATCACAAAGCTCGACGCGATGAGGGCAATGGTAGTCTACTAATGGGACTGGATAGTTTTGGTGAGGGGCTTAATCTTTCTGGCAACTACTGCACCCACGTCATTATTGCGAAACTTCCCTTTCCTGTGCCTAGTTCTCCTGTCGAACAAGCACAGTCTGAATACTTAGAAAGCATAGGTGGCAATCCATTCATGGAAATATCTGTACCACTAACGAGTGCCAAACTCACACAGTGGGTGGGAAGGTTACTCAGAACTGAAGATGACTGCGGAAAAATTAGCATTTTAGATTATCGGCTTAATGCTAAACGCTATGGTAAACAAATGTTATCAGCACTTCCGCCTTTTTCAGTGGTAATAGAATGAATATGCGATTCTAATCAGCTATAATTTAACGCATCGTCAATAGGTTTGGAATGCTACTATGCTTGCAAAAAAATTATCTTTTTTATTTTTACCTTTCTTATTTATAACAGGTTGCACTGCACCTTACAGTGAAACACCAACTGCTAGTAATTTTTTAAGCAGCAAGCAACTTAAGTTGCAAGCCACTGAACATTGGCAAATCATTGCTAATGACATGGCTAAAAACATTGCTCAAAGCTATGCTAATAATAATATAGTGATACCCATACTATTAAAAAGCAGTGAAAATGAAAGTACATTTAACCGTACACTAAAACAATATCTTAGTACCGCACTGGTTAAAAACGGATTAACCGTACTTATTAAGCCAGAAGGTGGCTTCTATGAACTAGATGTTCAAACTCAAGTACTTCGCTTTAATCCTAAGCGATTAAAAGCAAATACAAATGGCGTAGCAACTACCTTGGCAACAGGCGTATGGTCTATTGATAACGCAAAAGTAACACCTTTTGTCACACGTCGTGATGGAAATTCGGATGATACAACAGCACTCAACGAATTTTTTTGGTCTGACTCAATGTTTTCTCAGGGTGAAGTACCACAACAAGAAATTATTATTAGCACAAATTTAACCAATCAAAAACAATACATCATTAGTGATATGCGCTCTTATTATATTAGCGATGCTGACAGTAGTTTGTATCAGCCTGAGTATACCTCCTATCCTATTTCGTTAACGGATGGAAATTAATTGATGACCTATTTTATTAACCTACTATCAATAATGCTTATTGCTTTATTAGGTGCTGGCTGCAGTCTAAATCAGAACACAGACGCTACGTGGCAAGATGCAACACAAGACCCGCTTATTCAAACAAACTATCATGCAGCCGATGCGCTAGCGATACAAGCAAGTGCTCAGTTGAGTACCAGTCAACCTCTCATTATGGCAACACTGGTTAGTATCGATAAACTTGATCGCTCATCGACACTAGGTCGGCTCATTTCTGAGCATATTTCTACTCGATTTACACAATTACATTATGTCATGACAGAGGTAAAACTAAGAAATCAACTCTACCTTAAACAAGAACAGGGTGAACTGATGCTAACACGAGAGCTCAAAGACATTGCAAGCACCCACAATGCACAAGCAGTTATTGTCGGTACATATGCTGTCAGTCAACAATTTGTATTTGTTAATCTTAAAATCATTCAACCCATAAATAATAAAATTTTAAGTTCATTTGATTACAATTTACCCTTGGATGACAACATCCGTAGTTTGCTCCCCAGTAAGCGCTAACCAGTTTAACGCCTGCTTTAATGCTGCTTGACGCTCAAAAAGGACATTTTGTGCTACAGCGGCTAACACACCTTGACGCTCAAGCTGCGTTTGCGTTTCTCCTAATGCTAATAATAACCATACCTTTGCACCGCGCTGCTGCAAGCGATAAATAATATCCTCTAATACCATTGCTGATGAAAAGTCGATATACGGCACAGCACGAAAATCAAAAATAAACGCCCGTCCTTGCATCGCTAGTACACGTCTTGACATAGCACGCGCTGCGCCAAAACTCATAGGAACATCTAAATAAATAAACACCAAAGTATCTTTTTTAGCCTGCTCAAACACATATTTTTCTTCTGCACTAAACCATACACAAGGTATCGCATCGGGTTCAGAACCAATATGTAATGCGTTTAATTGCAATTGCGTCATACGTCCCAGCAAAACAACACTTGCAATAGCAAGCCCGACAACCACAGCAGTCACTAGGTCTAATAAAAGCGCAGTGATTAACACTGCCAGCATCATAACTCGTCCTGCTTTTGGTGTGGTTTTCCAACGCTTAAGATATGACCAATCTATTTGATCTAGCCCTACTTTAATTAACATACCCCCCAAAACAGACAAGGGCACTGCTGCAAAAAAGTCACTGGCAACCAACGCTAACACGCCCACTAATAAGGCATGAACAGCCGCTGACCATGCATCACGTGAGCCATAAGACATGGCAACTAGCGTGCGCATCGGTGCGCCTGTACTCGCCATACCGCCCAATAAACCACTTGCCATATTACCTAGTCCCTGACCAATTAACTCCTTATCGGGGTTATGCATCTGACGAGTGAGTTTTTCGGTAACCACTGCCCCTAATAAAGACACCAAAGATCCAACAACAGCTAACGTAAATGCTGTTTGTACTAAATAAGGAAGCTGCCAAACCTCAATAGGGGGCAGTTGCAGCGTTGGCATCGAAAAATTAAGCGGACCGATAACGCGAACATCACCCCACCACAGCCCCACCATTGCTTGCATTGATGGTGTTGCAAATAACCAATTCAAAAAAACACCCAACACTAACACTAAAATAGGGGCTGGTAACCAACGATTCGCAGCAGATAAATATTTTGGCCAAAAAAACATTAGTGAGCCAGCTAATAAACCAAGGATCAGCTCCGACCAAACTGGTGAGTGCAGCATGGTGGGTAATGCCATAATAACTTCTAATGGACGCACCCAATTTTCACCACCCAACACCGCTGGTAATTGCTCCAATATCAACATGAGTCCAATTGCAGTTAATAACCCCGAAACAACTGAATGCGGCAATAACTCAACAACACGCCCCCACTTCATCAAGCCAAACAAAACTTGTATTGCTCCTGATAAAACAACAACAAATAAAGTCAACGCTACAACAACCTCAGGCTGATTAGGAAAAAAAACGGCAAAATGCGCCACAGATAAAGCGAGTAGTACAGCGACAGCACCCGTAGGACCAGAATGTTGCCCAGCGGTGCCTCCTAACAAAGCAGAAATACTACCTGCAATCACTGCGCCTAACACACCTGCCTCTGCACCTAGCCCAGAGGCTACCCCAAATGCCAATCCTAATGGCAGAGCAACCAATGCCGAAACAAATGCACCCACTATTTGACGTTGTATCACTTAGTTATACCTGTACTTAACTGTTTTTGTAATTTATTTTAATTCAACTCGATCATAATGACATTGAATCATATTTTTTTTCTTCAGTTGCGATAAAGCTCGATATAACGCTTCATGTGTTATCCCTAACTCTGCAGACCACTCTTTTTTACTCTTGTTGCTTATTAGTCGATCATATGCCCCTTCGCTCTCCAGATAATGCAAAATACGCTCTGTTACTGTCTTAAGTGATAAACGTTCGATCTGCGTTCGTAAATGGCGTATTTCATATGATAGCAATTGAATCCAGAGATCACGAAAATTAGGATCATCAAACGCTAACCGAAATTCAGCGATAGGAAAAGCCAATAGCTTACAATCACTTTGGGCGACAGCATTGCAATGATAAACCAATGCAAACAAGCTCGCTTCCGATACAAAACCACGCTGAACATGTTGTAACGTACAACTCGTACCATTTTCAAGACAACGATTAAGGCTAACGCTACCAGACACAAGATAAAACAATAGTGTTGGCGTATTTCCCTTAATAAACACATTTTGTTGTCTATTTAATGTCACTATTTTTGCCTGTTCAATTAATTTTTCTGGTATTTTTTTTAAACTAGGGTGCTCCTCCATCAAGACGGCTACTACTTTTGATATTTCATTATTTGATTGCATATATTTTCCAATATGATCTTAATCATATTTATTTTTTGTTGTGAACATTATAGTACATCAAAAGAGATGTTATAAATGGAGAGAAACCAATGCGTAGTTTATTAGTTTTGCCCAGTTAGGTTTCATTAATCGGTCGCACGGAACAATGGAAACGACACCACGGCTGCACTACAGTTAACCAACCATAAACAAAGGTTTTATTGCTATGAAAAACATTATTAGTATCCTTGCTATTTTGCTTGCATTATCGCTCACTAGCGCACAAGCTAAACCACAACCGATTGTAGCAGCGACACCAGTCGTCATTCTGATGCCTATCGTACTGAACAATCCTGACTTTTTTGAACTCACAGATGTACAAAAAAAGAAAATTGCACTTGTGGCTCAAAATACTAATCAAGTCAGAGAAGAGTTAGACCAAAGTATCTTAGATATGCGTAACGAATTGCGTGAAGAACTATCAAAGTACACCCCTAGCAAAAAACTAGTTTCTTATCTGACAAAAGAAGTTCAGGCTCAAGAAAATCACAGATTACAGTTATCAGTTGATTGTGCTGATGGTCTGCGAAACGCAATGACAGCTGAACAATGGAAGACGCTAATTGAACTAATGCAATAATATTTGTTAGCCTAATAGTGGACTAAAAAGTCCACTGTAGTGCTAATTGAGGAACGGATTCATCAACCCCTTTAACACCATACTTGTTTTTCCAATAACTATATTCCATACCGACATAAACTGTCTTAGATAGACCGCCAAATAAAGCACCAGCATCCATCATTAGACGAGGAGAAGACACAATATTTTCTTCTTTTCCCACTTCTTTTTCTGCTGTTGCATAATCTAAAAAGCCATCAAATACCCATTGTGTTGACCCTAAACTAAATGGTGTCATCCATACCAATGTGATTTGTTGACCATTACCAATTTTACCAGGAAAGAATGTAGATTCACTTTGACGTTGATAGACATTGACTGTCGCAACGGGCATATTAGGAATATCAATATCAAACCCCAATCCAAAAAGCTTTGCATTGGTATTTTGACCGACTTCCCACGTTCCAGTAAGCGACACATCCTTAACAATTCCTAACGCAAAATCTTTGCCTGTTATTTTACCAAAAGATAAACTCGGTGAAAATTCACCATAAAGCTCTGTCGTAGAACGATTCGGACGCGTTGCATCGACAAAGAAAAAATTGCTTCCATATTTCCAACCGCTGACATGCTCTAATGTTAACACTTGTGTGTTATACCTAGAATCATCAGCGACTTCTTTATAACCAGCGCCATCTAGCAATAAGACGCTAGTTTTGCTCCAGTCTGCTGCCGCGCTAATACCGCTTGCAATAAAGATAAGACCAGAAATTAAACTATTTTTTAATTGATTATGTACCACACACCCTCTCTTAAGCATTGTCTAACGCATCCACACCCATCGCTTGCTCTATATAAAACTGCTCAGCAAAGGCATCGAATCGATTTTCATCTAACGCTGTGCGAATATCCTGCATCAATTGCTGATAATAGTGCAAATTATGAATACTCGCTAAACGCGCACCCAGCATCTCACCAATTTTATCAAGATGATGCAGATAACCTCGCGAAAAACTTTTACACGCCGCACAAGTACAATGTGGGTCAATCGGACGTGTATCTTTTTTATAACGGGTGTTACGCAACTTAATCACGCCACGACGGGTAAATAAATGACCATTTCGTGCATTGCGAGTCGGCATGACACAATCAAACATATCTGCACCACGACGCACAGCTTCGACCAAGTCTTGAGGCTTACCAATACCCATGACATAACGCGGCTTATCGCTCGGCAACTGATGCGCAGTATGGTCAAGCACGCGAATCATATCTTCTTTGGGTTCACCGACCGATAATCCACCAATAGCATAACCATCAAAACCAATATCAACTAAGCCTTTAAGCGATACGTCACGTAAGTCTTCGTACATGCCCCCTTGCACAATCCCAAATAATGCACCTTCACCTTTATACGACTGACGCGAACGTTCTGCCCAGCGCAAGGATAATTCCATCGAAAACTTAGCTTCTGCATGCGTTACTGGATAAGGCGTACATTCATCAAAAATCATGACGATATCTGAGCCTAACACTGTTTGAATATGCATTGATTCTTCAGGACCAATAAATACCTTCGCCCCATCGACAGGCGATTGAAACTTAACGCCTTGCTCGGTAATTTTGCGCAACTCGCCCAAACTAAACACCTGAAATCCGCCCGAGTCAGTCAAAATTGGACCTTGCCAGCCCATAAAATTATGCAAGCCACCAAATTCAGCAATTACTTCTAAACCAGGACGCAAAAATAAATGAAATGTATTACCCAATAAAATTTGTGCGCCTAACGTCTTCACTTCTTCAGGATCTAAGCCTTTGACCGCCCCATATGTCCCCACAGGCATAAAAGCTGGCGTTTCTACCACACCACGATCAAACACCATGCGTCCGCGACGCGCCTTACCTTGCTGATTTAATAACTCAAATTTCATTTGTTCACTTATTCTTTTGTTGTTAATTCAATATGAGCAATATCGCCCAAAATGACATTCATATCGTTAGCACTCGGCGGCTCGACAAACGGTGCCCAGCTCATAGCACTAAAACACGTTAGCTTATAAATAAGCGGTTGATGCTCAGATACAAGACGTACAATAGTTGCTGCTTGTGTCAGATGAGCAGACTCATCAAACCGTCCAACCCCCGAAGGATAAATAGGAGAACCAAACCCCACAGAACCAAAATAAATCCCCATACCCATATCTGTGCCCCCATAGACACCGAAACCACTCCCTACATCACCACGACGATGGCTAATATCTGCCAATCTAAATAACGCTGGCATCACTGACTGAGCCTGTTCGCTTACCTGCCACGACTCAAATACACAAACTGGATCACGACTATCTGGCTGGGTGACGAGCTGACCCGCTTGAATAAAAGCACGCGCCGAATTAGGCATAATCGCTAATTGCCTATTCAGCGCAAGCTTACCTAAATCAGCTGTTGCCGCCTGCGGTGGAAACGGTGCTGTTGCACATCCTAATAAAGACACAACAGGCAACGCCCATAATAATTTTAGCAACTGCCTACTCCTCATCATGACAACGTGTTAACAACATTGCATCACCATAACTAAAAAAACGATACTCAGCAGCAATAGCGTGCTGATAAGCTGCGCGAATACGCTCATAGCCTGCAAATGCACTCACCAACATTAACAAAGTTGATTGTGGCAAATGAAAATTTGTTACTAAGGCATCGACAACCTTAAATTGAAAGCCTGGGGTAATAAAAATATCTGTCTCACCTGAAAATGGCGCTAGTACTCCCGATAAGGCTGCCGTTTCTAAAGCACGCACCACTGTTGTACCGACAGCCATCACACGCCCACCTGCCGCTTTTGTTTGCGCAATTTTATCAACCAATGCTGCCGATACCTGAACCCGCTCAAAGTGCATTTTATGTTCACTAATGGTTGCCGCTTTAACAGGTTGAAAAGTACCCGCCCCCACATGCAAAGTCAATGTTGCTGTTTGTATGCCCTTAGCACGAATCTGAGCGAGTAAGTCATCACTAAAATGAAGCCCAGCTGTCGGTGCAGCCACAGCACCAGATTCTTGTGCAAAAACAGTTTGATAACGTGTTTTATCACTGATTTCATCACTGCGTTCAATATAGGGCGGTAAGGGCAAATGACCAATACGCTCTAAAAACTCAAATGGCGATTCATCCGTTAGCCACTCGACTAAAAACAATGCATCCTTACGCCCTAACACACGCACCTGAACGTCACCATCAAGCAATAAAACACTATCAGGAGCTGGTTTTTTACTCACACGTAAATGCACCAACGCACGCTGATTATCGAGCAATCGCTCAATGAGCATCTCAAAGCGACCACCGCTCGACTTTTGACCAAATAATCGTGCAGGTATCACTCGCGTATTATTAAGCACTAACAAATCATTAGACTGCAATTGATCGAGCAAAGAGGAAAAAACGGCATCTTGCTGTTCACCAACACAAGGCACAACTAACAACCGACTTGCTGTTCTGCTTTCAAGAGGATATTGCGCAATTAAACTATCTGGCAAATCATAATTAAAATCACTAACTACCCACTCACGCACAGACATTACTTCCTAACAAAAAAAATATTATCATGAGCCCAGATGCTTAGTGCCATATATTGTCAAACGATGCCAAGACAAGTCATAGCCTTTTTCTTGCGCAATCACCTTAATGCGATCTTCTATAATCGGATCAACAAACTCCTCTACTGATCCCGACTCTAGGCACACAATATGATCATGATTATCACCTGTATCCAGTTCAAAAGTTGAAATATTGTTTTCAAAGTTTAAACGACGCACAATCCCTGCTGACTCAAACTGAGTTAACACCCGATACACTGTCGCCAAACCGACCTCTTCATTTTGCTCAATTAAAATACGATAGATATCCTCGGCGGTAAGATGATGATGTTCTCCTGCACTTTCTAGTATTTCTAGAATTTTAAGCCTTGGTAAGGTTACTTTTAGCCCGACTTTTCTCAGATCTGCTGTTTGCTTCATGCAAAACTTCCTTGTTTATGGCAATCCAATATACTTTGATGTATAGTTTAGCCCAATATGAATGACTAAACTACCCAACACACCGAATAGGCAACCTTTTCAATGATTCGTTTACTAATTACCGCGTTTTTACTTGTTACCCTAACTGCTTGTGTCAATGCACACCGTATTCGTGTTGACCAAGGCGTTTTAATAGAACCTGAAACCTTAAAATACTTGCAAAGTGGTCTAACACAAGAGCAAGTCCGAAAACTTATTGGTCCACCAGCCAATGTATCTTCTTTTACACCTAATCGCTGGGAATATATATTTCACTCGAGCGATGTTAATTTTCAAACTGATAAAATCAAAATGTTACTTATTGAGTTTGATACAAAAGGCTACGTAACAACTTGGTCTCAATCTTAGTATCAAAATAGAGAAGCTAAGTCTTAACAGCATCTAAGGCTTTGCGTCGTCTTGCTTCTTTAGGATCATTAAGCAGCGGTCGGTAAATTTCGATTCTATCGCCTGCTCTTAAAATCTGAGACAATTTAACAGCCTTACCAAAAACACCTACTTTACCATCAACTAAGTGCAAATCATCGACCTGAGCATTAATTTGAGAAATCGTTAATGCCTCACCGACAGTTGTTCCTAATGCTACTTGAACTTCAAGACATAACTGTTTGTAAGGCAATGCATAGACGACTTCAATATTAATCCTATTGTTTTGCATATAATACTTTTGCTCTGGCTAAAAATGAATCAATTAACGAACCAATTAGCTGTTCAAAAACAGTGCCAACTGTCATCGCTAATAAAGCATTATTAAACTCAAAGTCGAGCTTTAAGGTCACACGGCACGCATCCTCACCCAATGCCTCAAATGCCCAATAGCCACTTAACTGCTTAAAAGGACCGTTTTTTAAACGCATATCAATACGCTCTAATGGTAGTAAATTATTGACAGTAGTAAATGACACACGAACGGGTCCTTTCGCTATCGTAATCTCTGCATCGACATGATTGCCCACATGCGCTAAAATGCGCGTACCACCACACCAAGGTAAAAATTGAGGGTAAGATTGAATATCTTCAACCACCGCATAAATTTTTGCGCTACTATAGGGCATTAACAGACTTTTATTTAACTGTCGCATACACCTAATCCTTATTTAATGAACTGCTAAATTATGACAAAAGATAATAAAAAACAAAACACATCCTCTACCATCAGCTTAAATAAAAAAGTTTATCATGACTATGCTATCGAAGAAACATTCGAAGCAGGAATAGTACTTGAAGGTTGGGAGGTTAAAAGCATTCGTGACGGACGCGTACAATTACGTGAAAGTTACGTCCTATTTCGCAATAACGAAGCCTTTTTATTTGGCACTCATTTTTCACCGCTAGCCTCTGCCTCAACACATATTCATCCTGATGCTCAACGCATCCGAAAAATGTTATTGCATCGCCACCAAATTAGCAAGCTTATGGGTAAAGTGCAACAGAAAGGTTATACATGTGTTGTCACCAAGCTGTATTGGAAAGGACCGCATGTTAAAGCTGAAATTGGATTGGCAAAAGGAAAACAAACGCATGATAAGCGTCAAAGCGAAAAAGATAAAGATTGGCAACGTGAAAAAGCACGAACTATTAGCCATAATTTGAAACGCTAAACCAATGTTTCCTAATTGCTATTACGTAGAAAAATCGCTACACTATAGGCTGCTTAATGACTTAAAATGACATTCATTAAAGGATAATTAAATGGAACAACAAAAAGAAAAAGTATCGAGTGCAAGTGTTCTTAAATCACTTAATGATCGTAGAGTTTTGCCTATATTCCCTGCTATTGTGAATAAAATAGATATAGCACTTTCTTCTAAAACAATTAATATTGATGAAATTATTTCAATCATTGCAACGGATATTAATATTTCTGCGCGCGTTATGAAGTCAGCAAGCAGTTTTCGTTATGGTGCAACCCCTCCTAAAGACTTATCAGAAGCGATAATGCGATTAGGCTTTTCTGAAACACGTACTCTTGCCTTCGCTGCTGCTTATACTAGCTCATTTGAAAAGCCAACAAACTTTTCACTCACTACCTTTTGGATTAATGCCTTTGTCTCTGGATTAGCAGCAAAAGAAATTGCGGCGTGGATTTATCGTACTAAAAAAATGCGTATTTGTGACAGTGCTACTGCATTTTTACTAGGATTAGCACATGATGTTGGTTGTTTATTATTAGACAAACTTAATGAACGTGATTTTGGACGAATGATTGATCAACTCACAACCAGTCACAAATCTCAAGCATTATTAGAACAACAACTACTAGGAACGAGTCATGCTATTATTGGGGCTTCTTTACTAAAATATTGGGGCTTTACTGATAACATGGTTATGGCAGTAGCAGGTCATCATTTTCCAGGACGATTACCATTAGCACAACAGCCCATTGCAGACATGGTGCTATTAGCAGAAACAATGGCTGTTTATATGGGCTATGATAATGGTATAGACAAAGCAACACCTAATTTACTCAACTCATTAGCAATCGAACGATTGCAGGTGCTTGGCATGTCGGAAGGAGAGTTTTTACAACTTTCCGAGCGCATAAAAGATGCATTAGAGGAAGATGACTGGATGGAACTTGCCGAAAAATTAGGCACTTAATTAGGAGATAATCATGCCTGAAGAAGAGTTTTTTTTACCTTCTGAGTCGTTATTAGAAATGCTTTTTTTAGATGCAGCTGAAGAAGGTGATGTTCGAGCACAAATGACAATAGGTTGGCTGTATCGTAATGGTACTGATGTTAAACAAGATAATAAAAAAGCAGCATACTGGTTTAGTAAAGCAGCACACCAAGGTGATAAGGATGCCCAATACTATTTGGGGTTAATGTATCGTGATGGTGATGGTGTTGCACAAGATGATCGTATCGCTGCCAGTTTATTTACCAAAGCTGCAGCACAACAACTCGGTGCCGCATCCTATCAACTTGGTTTATTTTTCGCAGCAGGACGGGGTGTTAAACAAAACGACATTCGCGCCATTGAGTACTATCAACAAGCAGCTAAAGAAGGTGAAGCAGAAGCACAATTGATGCTAGGGTTAATGTATGCCAATGGACGTGGTGTTGAGCGTGATATTAAAAAATCACTACATTGGTTATTACTTGCAAGTGAGTCCCCTCATCCTGATGTAACAAAACGCTCACGTCTTGCTTCAAAACAAATCGAAACAACGCTACAAGCTAAAAAATAACTTGACACTTGATTATTTAATACCTATAATGGCGTAATTGAATCGGAATATAGCGCAGCCTGGTAGCGCACCTGTTTTGGGTACAGGTGGTCGGGGGTTCGAATCCCTCTATTCCGACCAATAATTTTCAAGATTGCAGATACGCGCTCGTAGCTCAATCGGATAGAGCACTCGCCTTCTAAGCGAGCGGTTGCGGGTTCGATTCCTGCCGGGTGCGCCAAGTTCCTGCT
>CAMCGI010000032.1 GCA_945874205.1 Francisella tularensis subsp. holarctica | reverse complement strand
GTATTGATCCATTAGATCCAGCGGGTTTTATGGGGCACTGGGAATATAACCCATTTTTAGCTTTAGCAATCTATTGGATGGGGCATGGTCTACTGTTTGGACAACCTAAAAAATGGCAGATTCTTGTTTTTGGAGTATTTATTATTACTATGAGCATCAATATGTTTATTACGGGTGGGCGTATTGGTCAGATTGCTTATTTTGCGTTGTTGCTCTTGTTATTTGGACAATATTTTGTCAGTAAACGCATATTATGGCGTGGGCTTATGAGTGCAATGGTTGGATTAATGAGTATTTTTGTATTGGCGTATAGTGCCAGTGATTTATTTCAGATGCGCGTTGATCGTGCTATTCATGAAATACAAACACATGATAATACAAAAACAGGGTCGGTTAATACCCGTTTTATTATGTGGCAAAATACCATTGCGATGTTGCCGCATTATCTAGTGTTGGGAACAGGAATTGGTGATTTTCCGCAGGATTATAATCGTTTCGTTGGTGAAGATGCACCAATCAAAATGAGCACTTTTGGGCAAGATGCTGGGCATAATCAACCGCATGATCAGTATTTATTTGAGTTGGCTAATTTTGGTATTTTAGGGTTTTTAGTTTTTGTTTGGTTGTTTAGTTCGTTAGCACGAGTGGCACTGAAGCATCAGGGCAACTGGTGGCGGTTACGACAGGCATTTTTCTTATTAACGTTAGTGATTATGTTAACGGACAGTTATTTATTAGTTCAGGCATTTTCGTATTTGTTTGTGGCGATGGTGGCAATGTTGTGGACAAACGATCAAAAGCAGGTTTATTAATGAAGGCTTTAAGGCAAGTTTTACAGTCATCCTTGGCAACCGATAAAAAAATTAAATTAGTGTACTGGTGGTTGGTTAGTGCTGATGCACGGCATTACGTCTCGCAAGTTAAAACGCAATTTGATGCTGCTGGTCTCGCTGACCTATTGGTATTACACCCATTCATTTTTTATATGTTTCGTGCTCATGCTTTCTTATTAAAGGGGTGTTCGACACCAGATAAAATTTTAGAAAGCTTATTAGCCCATTATGTTTCATTATCACCGCGTATTAAGTCTGTTATGCCATTATTGTTTGCACAGGGGTGGCAGATTTATGAGCAAAAATTTGATGATTTGAATGTAAAGCTGGTATTGCAATATGACCATCGGATGCGTTTTGAAGGACAGCTTAGTCTAAAATTGTTACTAAATGGCGATGAAGCTTATTTTGTTAATTTTGTGCTGGATGATGCACTTGTTAAAGTAGCGGGTATTCAAGGTGTTAAAGATAATAAAGGGTTGTATAAAATCTTTACTAAACAGCTGCACGGGCTGCGTCCACAAAATTTTATTTGGATGGTGTTTTTAACATGGTGTAAGGCAGTCGGCATTAAGCAAGTTTTGGGTGTGCATCCAGCGTGGCATGTGTATCAGAATGAAGCGAAATCAGTGAATAAAATTGGTTTTGATTATGAAACTTTTTGGCAAGAAGTTGGTGGTAATGTTTTTGATGATGTGTGGTATGTTTTGCCTATTGATTACTCTCATAAACCCATCGAAGAGATAGAGTCCAAAAAGCGCTCAATGTATCGTAAGCGTTACGCGTTATTAGATGAAATACAGTTAGTAATTGAACAGGAAACGCAAGCATGTCGATAGTTGTTAATCAAAAAATTGCCATTATTGGTTTAAAACGTATTGGTGATGCGATTTATACCTTGCCTTTAATTGAAGCCTTGAAGCAGCAAGGTCAGGCGGCAGAAATTACCCTGTTTACCGAGTCACAAGTGGCAGCTATTTATCAAGAGAATCCAACTATTGATAAGCTTGTAATTCTTGATAAACCTGATTTTTGGTGGGATACGCTCAGTGCTTTAAAAGAGGGGCAGTTTGATGTCTGTATTGTGTTACACAATGCTTTTAAGTATGCCTTGTTGCCTTATTTAGCACATATTCCTGTACGTGTGGGGTATGTTAAAGAGGCGCGGGGCTGGATGCTAACGCATAAATTGCCGTTGTCTAATCGTGTTATTCATCGCTTAGAGCATAATGCACGTTTAGGCGATTTGTTGGGTGTTAATGCACGAGGCTTGTTGCCTCAAATTCATTTTGAAGAAGAAGAGACATATCAAGCACAAAAATTGTTTGGACACTTGGGGTTAGTTGCGGGTAGCTATGTGGTTATGGTGGTGGGCTCAATTTCGCCCACGCGTCGTTGGTTTTATGATCGCTTTGCCGCTGTTGCCAAGCGAATTAGTATTGAATTGGGTTTGATTGTTATTATTGTTGGCAGTTCTCGTGATGTCGAAGCGGGTGAGATTGTCATGCATTTGTCTGGTAATTTTGCACGTAATTTGGCAGGGCGTACAAGTTTACGTGAAACCATTTGGTTAATGCGATCAGCTAAGGCAGTGGTAACCAATGATACAGGGCCGATGCATATTGCTAGCGCGATTGGTATCCCTGTCATTACGTGGTACGGTGCAGCCAATGAAGCGGAAATTGCACCGCCATCGCCGAATACCACTATTTTGAATGCACACGTCGCCTGTAGCCCGTGCGTAAAAGAAAGCTGTCATCACGATTTAATTTGTTTAAAAGCAATTACGCCAGATATGGTTATGGCGGCGTTGAAGCATAAACTATGAAATGGTTAGTAGAAACTTATTCGCATCCCAAAAGTCGCACTTGGGTATTTATTTTAGTGCTATTGCTGACACTGTCTTTATTAGCGGTGCCAATTGTTGAAAAAACGCCTAATGCCTTAGCGTTTGAAACTTTTTATAATGCGGGTATGCATTGGGAACAAGGCTTAAATCCATATTCTGCATACCAAGGTTTTGATTACTACAAGCTAAGTCCTACTTTTTTGTTGCCGTTATTGGTTTTTGCGCAATTGCCTTTTATTGTTTCTGGTATCGTTTGGCAGCTACTTTCAATTGTATTGTTTTTTGTGGCAATGGGGTGGTTATTGCGTGAGTTGCCATTGTCACGCTCATTAGGCGTGGGCTTATCGCTATTTTTGCCATTTTTGCTATTGACTGATTTTCAGTTAAACGGTACTTATTTACAGTCTAATACCCTCGTCGTAGCAATCATGACAATTTCATTGTTATTTTATATACGTGGTCAATGGGTTATTTCAGCATTGTTGATTGCATGGATTACCAATACGAAACTCTATCCGCTGGTATTAATGCTGCTATTGTTTGTTGATTTGCGTTGGCGGTTTATTGGTGCGAGCTTATTAGCACATCTATTTTTGCTTATCCTGCCTTTTTTGTTGTGGGGAAAAATACAAGCTACTACTTTATATAGTGACTGGTTTAGCTTATTATCTATGGATAAATCCTTAACCTACGGTGAGCCGTGGGGGCATTTTTTTTTAGGACTTAAGCCTTTTTTGGAAGTCAATTTTGGTTGGATATTACAGAAAAGTTATGCATGGGTATTACTGGTGTCGGCTGCGTTGGTTGCTATACCGACACTGTGGTTACGCTGGAATGCGGGAACATTTAGCAAAGAAAACTTACTATTATTGTTAGTAACCGCGCTTTCGTGGGTTTTAGTGTTTAGTACGCGCACCGAAGGGCCTACTTTAGTGTTAATTGCACCAGTTTATGCCTATAGTCTGTGGCATATTATGACAATCGAAAATGATAAACAACGAAAGTGGGCATTAGCTGGCTTGATTTTGATCTTTATCCTCATTTCCCTATCTACATCAGATTTGTTTCGCAGTACGATTGTGCATGACTTGTCATGGCACCATAATTTGCGTGCCGTTGGCTTAATGGGTGCTTTTATATTTACTCTATCGTTACTATGGTATCGGGCAATTACAATCGAGAAAACTGCATGATAAAACGCGTATATTCCCTATTAATTGGTATCTTGGTTGCCCTTCTTTTTAGCCTCAATCAGGCTATGGCATCTTGTTCTGGTGCTGCAATGGTGACACCAAAGTCAATATTGGACTATTGGTATAGCGATAATTCAAAACAGCATTGGTTTGCTTCTACACCGCAAATTGATCAAGAAATTAAAGATAAGTTTGAGGTGACGTGGCAAGCAGCATCGCGCCATGAGTTGGATGACTGGTGTGACACCGCTGATGGTTGTTTGGCATTGGTGATTGTGTTAGATCAGCTTCCGCTCAATATGTATCGTGGGCAAGAAATTAGCTTCAGCACTGAAGCGCAGGCACGCAATATGGCGCGATTGGCGATTCAAAAAGGCTTTGATAAGCATATTGCGAAAGATAAGTTGTCTTTCCTTTTTCTGCCGTTTATGCACAGCGAAAACTTAGCTGATCAGGAAAACTCTCTACAGCTTTTTTTTGACGCTGGTTTAGATGACAATATTCCCTTCGCACAACATCATTACGATATTATTGAGCACTTTGGACGTTTTCCGCATCGTAATCCGATTTTGGGGCGCATGAGTACGCCAGAAGAAATAGGTTATATGCACTCATCAGAAGGATTCAAAGGGGGATTGTATGACAAAAAATAAAATAACCGCTTTTGTTTTAACCTATAACGCTGAGCATTACATTAAAGATTGTCTAAGAAGCCTAATGTGGGCAGATGAGGTGATGATTGTTGATTCGGGTAGCAAAGATAATACCGTCGAGATTGCCAAGTCTTTGGGTGTGCGTGTTGAAACCAACTCTTGGGCTGGGTATGGCAATCAGTTAAACTATGCCATGAGTAAGGCAAGCCATGACTGGGTGTTTTTTACCGATCAAGATGAAATTGTTATGCCTGAATTGGCAGACAATATTCGCAAAGAACTGAATAGCGATATGCGTTATGATGCTTATCGCACGGGTGGTCAGAACTCATTGTTCGGTGAGTGGTTACGTTTTGGCAGTAGTATCGAAGCCAATATTCGCTTCGTGAATCGTCATAGCGTTACTTATTGCGATGAGCAGCATACGCATATCTGCGAGAATATTCCTCGAAAAACGATTAAGGGTGTGGTACGTCACGATATGGCACCGACACTGCTTGATTGGTGGGATAGAAGCTTTAAATTAGCGACCATCGAAGCCGAAGTGAATTATGCCAAGGGCGAACGCTTTAGTGCGATGAAAACCAGTTTGTTCTGGTGGAAATTTATCCGTCGTTATGTGTTCAAATTAGGCTTTTTAGATGGTTGGGCAGGGTTATATATGGCATTGCAGCGCAGTATTTATATTTTAGTCTATCAGGCGTGTTTATTGGAATTAGATAAGGGTATTCGAAAGCCTAAAGAAGACCCCTCTAAAACGAAGTTTAGATGATGCCAATAAGATTGTTTTATCGTTCATCATGTTGTAAAAAATGCGTCTATTAACAACTTACATTGCTCGAGAGCTATTAGTGTCATTTGTAGCAGTACTGGGTGTGCTGTTATTAGTTATTTTGGGTGGCGAAGTAGCACGTCTTTTGACTGAAGCATTAGAAGGTCGTCTTAGCCCCGATTTGGTTGCTAAATTAGTACTACTCAAAATCCCCATGGCAATGGAAATATTGTTGCCATTGTCCACGCTTTTGTCTGTCATGTTAACCTTTGGACGCTTATATCATGATCGTGAAATGGAAGTGTTGGCAGCAAGTGGGGTAGGAAGTCGTTATTTCTTACAATTGATCGTAATGTTAGGATTAATTGTTGGTTTATTAGCAGGTTGGTCGTCATTTTTTGCCTCTCCTTGGGCAATGCAGCAAGAACGTCAATTGTTGGCAGAGGGGCAGCTTAGAGTACAGATAAAAGCATTAATCGGTGGACGATTTACTCCCTTATCTTCTTCTAATGGTGTTTTTTATGCTGAAAAAGTAACATCAGACGGAAAGCTATCTGAAGTGTTCATTCAACTGCGTCCTACAGAACGTCCTGATATGTTACTAACTGCACCTAGAGGACACTTTGCACTTGATAACAATAGAACGGTATTAATATTGGAGCAGGGACAATTAACAGAGGGCGCATTAGGCAGCGAACGGTTAGTGGTAGAGTCATTCGATAAAATATCAGTTTGGCTTCCCGATTGGCAAGTAAAGTTATCTGCATTAGAAGTTGAAGCAATGGATAGTTTAACATTATGGCAGGGGCGCGATAATCCTCGTATGATGGCACATCTGCAATGGCGTGTATTTATTGGGTTTAGTGTGTTGATGATGGCGTTGATGGGGTGGCAATTATCGAAGGTTGGACCAAGGCAAGGGCGCTATTCGCGTATGGCGTGGGGGCTAGGGTTTTATCTTGTTTTTACGCAGTTAGCGATCACGGCTCGTGCACAGTTACAATCTGGTGGCTTACCCATTATGCCCGGTATGCTTGTCATGCTCGTTTTTCCTTTGTTATTTTGGTTGCCATTTAAAGCAGGGTGGCAACGCTTATCTCGGAAAGTAGCACGATGATTTTTGGACGTATTGAAGCTTATTTAGCACGATCTGTTATTTGGGCTGTATTGTCTGCCATGTTGTTGTTGACTGCATTGTTAGGATTCTCAGAGCTGTTATCTCAAATGGGGCGGTTATCGGAGCATTACCCCCTATCAAAAGCACTTGTTTTTGCGCTACTTAAAATGCCTGCATATGCATATGATGTTTTTCCAATGGCATTGCTAATTGGTGTGCTAGCAGGATTGGGGCAGTTGGCGGCGCAGGGAGAGTTAACCATTATTCGAGCGAGCGGTTGGTCACCATCGCGTTTGTTACTGGCTTTATCAAAAGGCTTGTTGTTACTGTGGCTTGTTATGTTGTTTGTGGGTGAAGGGGTTGCGCCTTGGGCAGAAAAAACAGCGATGCAATTGCGTTTAGGTACAGGAGCACATCAGTTGTCTTTAGCAGGTGATGCGGGGTTTTGGATGAAAGAAGGGCAGCGTTATATTTCAGCAAACTCTGTCGTTCGTGCCGATTTATTGGTTGGGGTTGATATTTATCAGCTTGATAATAATGGTGGTGTATCCAAAGTATGGCAAGCGGAACAGGCTGTTTATCGTGATAGTTTAGGATGGGTGTTATTAAATGTGCGAGAGCAGTGGTTATCTACTGCTGTTGTTGAGGGAGTTTTTCCATTTGTTGGTTTGTATTGGCAAGATGACAAGCACGAGGAGCAAGTTGTACGTTTACCCTTCGAACCACAAGCCTTATCATTAATGGCACAAGATAAAAAAAATTGGTCGTGGCATGAGTTGCGCTCACAAATTGATACTATGTCTGCTAATGGTATGCAAACGCAAACGCTAGAGCTAGCATTATGGCGTAAATTAGCACATCCTGTGTCGTTATTTGCCATGTTAGCATTGGCGATTCCCCTGTTGTTGCGCGCAGGGCGCAGTGCAAGCATGGGCGGGCGTGTCTTGCTCGGTATTTTGATTGGGTTGGTATTTTTCTTAGTCAATCGTGTGGTAGGCGATATGGCATCATTAGCTGATTTTCCACCAATGGTCAGTGCATTTGCACTCCCTGTCTTAGTTTTGATTGCCAGTTTAATTTGGCTTAGAAGGATTCGATAATGTTAACCTTTACTGATTTATGGCAATCGATTAAATGTCATCCTAGACGCTTATTATTAGGGCAAATATTGGCAATAATGGGCGCATTAATGGCTGTGCCTGTGCCCTTACTTATGCCATTATTGGTTGATGAGGTGTTGTTACATCAGCCAGCAACATTGACAAAATTGGTAGAGTTTGTTTTGCCTGAGGCTTGGATGAGCGCTGTTGCCGTTTTGGTAATGGTTACGATAGTAACCATTTTGTTGCGTCTAAGTAGCCTTTTGATGGGGGTCGCGACAACGCGTATTTTTGTAGGGTTATCTAAAGCAACGACGCTAAAAGTGCGCGAACGTCTGCTCGATAAGCTCGGACGCATTAATATGCAGGTGTATGAGTCGCTAGGACCTGGGCAGGTTACGGCACGTTTGTTAACCGATGTTGAAACCGTTGATAAGTTTTTGGGTGAAACGGTTGCTAAGGTGATCATCGCTATTTTAAGTGTGATTGGTGTTGCTAGTGTACTGTTATGGATGAATTGGCAGTTAGCGGTTATTATTTTGTTACTCAATCCGTTTGTGATTGGTGTCACTATGATGCTAGGCAAAAAAGTGAAAGCATGGAAACAGCGCGAAAATGGTGCTTTTGAGGCATTATCGCAATCGGTTTCCGAAACATTAGAGGTCATGCAGCAACTGCGTGCTACCAATGCCGATAAGCGATTTTTAGCGAAAGCCAAAATAGCAGCAGAAGAAGTAAGAGCAGCAGCAACAGCATCGGGCTGGAAGTCAGATGCCTTATCTCGTTTTTCGTTTGGGGTATTTTTACTCGGGTTTGAGTTATTCAGAGCGGTTGCCATGATGATGGTGCTTTTTTCTGATTTAAGTATTGGTCAGATGATTGCTGTATTTGGTTATCTGTGGTTTATGATGGGACCTGTGCAAGAGTTGTTGTCAGTGCAGGTGTCTTATTATGGTGCAAAAGCAGCATTAGGACGAATTAACCAGTTGTTAGCCAGTGAAGAAGAACCGCACTATATTGCCAAGGCGTTTCCATTTGCACAGGGTCAAACTGTCGCCATTGAATTGGATTCTGTTAGTTTTAGTTATGGTGAAGGCGATCCAATTTTAGATGAAGTATCGCTTAATATTGCAGCTGGTGAGCAAGTTGCCTTGGTTGGTGTTTCTGGTGCAGGCAAGTCGACGTTGGTGCAATTGTTGTTGGGGTTATATGCACCGACACAAGGGGATATTCGCTTTGGTGGGATATCTGTCACCGATATTGGTTTTGAACAAGTGCGTGAATATATTGGTGTCGTCTTGCAACAACCTATGTTGTTTAATGAATCAGTGCGTCATAATTTGACCTTGGGTGCAACGTTTCATGATGACGCTTTATGGAACGTATTAACCATTGCACAGCTTGCCGACTTTATTCGTGATATGCCTAACGGACTAGATTCAATGCTGGGACGTAATGGGGTACGCTTATCTGGTGGACAGCGTCAGCGCTTAGCCATTGCACGTATGATATTGGCACAGCCAAAGGTGGTTATTTTGGATGAAGCCACATCAATGCTTGATACACATACTGAGTCTTTGTTGCACGAAGCGATGCGTGAATTTTTAAAAAATAGAACCACGTTAATTATCGCTCATCGTTTGTCAGCGGTTAAAGAAGCAGATAGAGTGTTGGTTTTTGATGCGGGAAAAATTATTGAACAGGGTAGTCATGCGCAATTATTAATGATTGATGGTGGGGTCTATCAGCGGTTATATGGTGGACAGTAATAAAGTGGTTTCTGAAGTCACTATTAAAATAGGAAATAGACAGGATGAAGCGCATGATACTTGCCAACATTCTTACTAGTCGAGTTGTAACCTTTTCTCCTGACACACTAATGTCTCAGGCATTAGAGGTTATGGTTAATCAGCAGTTAAGCTCACTTATTGTTGTCGATAATGATAATAAACCGATAGGAATTTTTACCGAACGAGATAGCTTAAGGCTTATTGCGGGTGATATCGACGTAACATTACGACTAGGTGATGTAGCAAGTGCCCCTCCTTTTACAGCGCATTATAACGATGAAGTACATGATGTCTATGTGGCTATGTCAGGCAAAGGATATCGCCATCTTATTGTCGTGGATGATGAAGGAAAACTTTCAGGTGTCGTAACAGAAGGCGATTTTCTTCGTTATATTGGTTTTGATGCGTTAGCGAAAGTTAAGCGTGTCGCTGATGTAATGACCAAAAGTGTCGTTATGTTAGATCGTGATGCCAGTGTTGCATATGCTGCTATCAAAATGACGGAGCATTTTAGTGAGTATGCGGTTATTGTAGATAAAATGTGTCCTATTGGCTTGCTAACAGAGCGTGATATTTTGCGCTATGTCGCATCGAATAGTGACCTATCTGTTGATCCAGTGTGGCGTGTTTATCAAACAAGTTTCCATATTATTACTGAAGAATTTTCTTTACCTGATGCTGCAAGCATTATGGAGCAGCATAGTGTACATCAAGTGATTATTGCTGATAAGGCAGGTCAGTTAGTGGGTGTATTAACACGTCATAACTTGTTACAAGCTTTGCATGGTAGTTATTTTGAATTTTTAATTCGTCAAATTGACTCCAAAACCGCAGCACTAACAGAACTTAAAGATATTTATGCTCAACTATTAGAAGATAAAAAGCAAATTTCTAAAAGTGAGGCTAAATTTCATGCTTTATTTGAGTTGCTTCATGAGGGTATTATTCTTGTTGATGTTCAAACGCAACTCCCTGTTGAGTTTAATGCTGCTGCTGAACAACTTGGTTATACTCGAGAAGAGTTTGCAAAGTTACAAATCAATGATTATGATGCAATTGAAGCAAAAGAGGAAACTGTTGAGCGTATTGCCGCTGTTATTAAAAAAGGTGGTAGATATGATTTTGAAACGCAACATAAACATAAAAATGGTTCATTAATAGATGTGTTGGTGAGTGTTTCAGCGATTATTATTGAGAATAAAGTTTATCTACTGGCTTATTTTCGTAATATTACCGAATATAAAGAAAATCAAAGTCAGCTTGAATATATTGCTAATTATGATGCACTAACAGGACTTGCAAATCGAAGTTTACTAAAAACACAGTTAAAAATGAGTGTGTATAAATCTAGTTGGTATAAATCAGAATTAGCATTAATTATTTTTGATTTAGATCGTTTCAAGTATGTTAATGATAGTTTTGGTCATGGTGCGGGAGATGAATTATTAAACCAAGTAGCAGCACGAATAACACATTGTATACAATATAAATATCTCATTAGCCGTATAGGTGGTGATGAGTTTGCTATTGTGATTGATAATTTTAAGCATCCAAATGAAGTGGGCATTATTGTAGATGAACTGATTAATACCTTAAGTCAAGTGTATCATTTAGTTGATGGTATTGATGTGCATATTACGAGCAGTGCGGGCATTGCACTTTTTCCAGAGCATGGTACAACAGCCGAGTTGCTAATACAACATGCAGACGCTGCTTTATATCGTGCTAAAAGCGAAGGGCGTAATACCTATCGTTACTATAGTGATGTATTGACACAATTGGCACATCAGCGTATTACGATGGAAGCTAAATTACGCCATGCAATTATCAATAATGAGTTATGTGTGTTTTATCAGCCGCAAGTGCATATCGCAACAGGTCGTATTATTGGTGCTGAGGCACTGGTACGTTGGCAACATCCGATAGAGGGCATGATTTTCCCCGACGCATTTATTCCACTGGCAGAAGAAACAGGGTTAATTAATCTGATTGGTGAATATGTATTACGTGAAACCTGTCGTCAAGGAAAAGTTTGGCTAGAGCAAGGACATCATTTAACCTTGGCTGTTAATGTTTCCCCTCATCAGATTTGGCATCAAGATGTTCCTTTGTTAGTGAGTACTGTATTAAAAGAAACTAGCTATAAAGGGAGTCATTTAGAGCTTGAGCTGACAGAAAGCGCGCTTATGCAGCGAGAAGAAAAAACAGTTGCCATATTGCACGCTTTACGTGCGATGGATATAAAATTGGCAATTGATGATTTTGGTACAGGGTATTCATCTTTGTCTTATCTAAAACGTTTTCCATTAGATGTCTTAAAAATCGATAAAAGTTTTGTCGATGAAATTCCGTTTAATAAAGATGATGTTGCCATCGTTAACGCCATTATTGCTATGGCAAAAGCACTCGGTTTTTCGGTTTTAGCTGAGGGGGTTGAGCGTATTGAGCAAATTGATTTTTTACGTGAGCAGGGATGTGATTTCTATCAAGGTTATTATATGAGCCGTCCTGTTTGTGCAGAGGCGTTTGAAAAGTTGTTAATTGAAAATATCGCCCGTGCATTCCCCTCTTAGGCGATAGCCAGAAGGTAGGTCAAGCGGTTTAAGTGTCGCCCGTTTTCTTGTGGCAAATTAATAAAGGTTAGGTGTGTTATGAAGTTATTAGGGCAAGTTTTGTTCGGTAATATAGTGTTTAAAGAAAGCATGGAACACCACGAATTTCAATATAAAATGCTCATTGTTCTATTGGTAACTGGCGCTCTGTTTACCAGCTTGTTTTTGATAGGGGCGTGGTCAGAGTTAAATGTATTATCAGGACCGCACATCTATTCGATGATGTTCTTTACCACAAGTGCATTACTATTATGGCTAAGAGTAAGAGGGAAGCCGAATCGATTGCATCAAGTGGCATGGGCATATGAGTTTATTTGTATTTTAGAATACGTTTCTGCTTTGGTGTTTGTTCCGCAGGATGAACTGCGTATTTTGTGGTTTTATATTAACGTACCTGGTGTGTATATCATGATGGGTCAGCGCGCAGGTTTCGCGGTGACCTTGGTTACAATCGTGATTTTTATTGTTGGTAATGCGATGTTACCAGAAAATGCAGCCTATTCTTCGAATGCTTTGGCAACGGCTGTTGTGAGTTTAATTTATTTAGCATTGTTTTTTCATTTTTATGTTGATCGCTCAATGTCGTATTACACAAGAATGCGAGAGTCGATTCATAAAATGCACTATATGGCAACGCATGATGCTTTAACAGGCGTATTGAATGCACGGGCTTATTATGATATATGTGATAAGCATATTATCGATGCCAAAAATAATAATCAGTCTTTTTCGGTACTTTTTGTTGATTTAGATCATTTTAAATCGGTTAACGACACATATGGGCATGATGCTGGAGATGTTGTACTCAAATCTGTTGCACGATGTTTGCTTGACTATATTCGAAAAACAGATGCTTTAGGGCGTATTGGCGGCGAAGAATTCTCGATTTTTTTGCCTAATATTAAGCCAGAACAAGCATTAAATTTAGCAGAGACAATGCGTGCTCAAGTGGAAGCTTTGATGCCTTTTATTGGACCTAAGAATTTGAGGATAACTGCTAGTATTGGATTGGCACATAATCAGGGACATAACCAGAGCATGCAAGAAATTCAAAAAGAAGCTGATCACGCTATGTATCGTGCTAAGTCTATGGGACGTAATCGTGTTTCAGTATTATTAGGTTGAAGAGCATACTATGCCAACAGGACTGATTTTGGCGATTACTTTTTTGACACGTTTGCCAATGCCTAACGTGTCTAATTTTCAGCCAAGTGATATGCATAAGGCTGTTGTGTGGTTTCCTGTTGCAGGGTTATTGGTTGGACTGTTTGTTGCTGGGGCTTGGTGGTTTGGCGGATTAGTTCATCCTGCATTAGCTGGACTGTTAGGGGTGTTGATGTGGGTATGGGTAACGGGTGCTTTGCATTTGGATGGTTTATCAGACTTAACCGATGCATTGGGTGCTGCTCACGCTAATCAAGAGCGATTTTTTGCCGTGCTATCTGACCCGCATGTGGGTAGTTTTGGGGTGGTTGCCTTGGTGTTGCAATTACTGAGCAAATTTGTGTTATTAACCTTAGCTGCAGAATATCATTTATCAGTAGTGTTAATTGTGCTTTTGCCCGCTTGGGCAAGGTTGGGGGCAGCTTGGTGGTCATTGAGTTTACCAAGTATTAAGGCGGGCTTGGGTGAAACCTTTGCGTGGCAAGGTCGCACGTCGCAGTTGCGTGTTGGTTTTGTTTTGTTACTATTGGCTAGTCTATTTGTACCTTGGAGTTTGCTTGTGCTATTGCCATTATTTTTATGGCGCTATTGGCTTAAACAACGATTGGGTGGGCAAACTGGTGATGCGTTAGGTGCAGGAATAGAATTGTGTGAAAGTAGTACCTTATTATTATCGGTAGTGTTAGTAAATAGTTCGTTAGTGGATGTTGTAGGAAGTGTTTTTTTATGATGGTTTATCAGAGTATTAGTCCCATTGCTTTAGACTTGGGTATGATTCAAGTGCGTTGGTATGGGTTAATGTATCTCGTGGGGTTTTTAGGTGGCTGGTATTATGGCGTTAAACGCAGTACTGATTTATGGCGGGGATGGCAAGCTGAACAAGTCGGTGACATGCTGTTTTATATTGCTTTGGGTGTGGTTTTGGGTGGACGCTTAGGCTATATTTTATTTTATGACTTTGCACACTATATCGCTTATCCTCTCGATATGCTCAAAATTTGGCAAGGCGGGATGTCGTTTCATGGTGGTTTATTAGGCGTAATTACTGCTGTTTGGCTGTATGGTCGTAAAACCAATAAAAGCTTGTTAGAAGTAACCGACTTTATTGCGCCCTTTGTGCCCATTGGTTTGTTTTCGGGACGTATTGGTAATTACATTAATAGCGAGCTTTGGGGTAAGACCGCACCCGAAGATAGTCCATGGGCAATGCTCGTCTATGATCCGAGTATACATGGCGTTATTACGAAATACCCAACCCAGTTGCTCGAAGCAATATTAGAAGGGTTTGCGCTCGGCTTGATTCTATGGTGGTATTCACGCAAAGAACGTCCACTGGGTGCTGTGTCAGGGTTGTTTTTGTTGGGTTATGGCTCTTTTCGTTTTATCGTTGAATTTTGGCGTATGCCCGATGTTCAACTCGGTTATTTAGCATGGGACTGGTTAACTATGGGACAAATTTTGTGTCTACCAATGATTGTAGGTGGGCTATTTTTAATGTTTGTGTGGGGTAAGCGTCATGCGTCAGTATCTTGACTTATTAGCGTTAATTTTAGCGCAAGGTGCTGCCAAAGATGATCGTACAGGTACAGGTACCGTGGGTGTTTTTGGTCATCAGATGCGTTTTAATTTGCAGGATGGTTTTCCATTACTCACTACCAAAAAATTGCATTGGAAGTCGATTGCCATTGAGTTGCTTTGGTTTTTACGAGGAGATACTAATCTTGCTTACCTTAAGGAGCATGGGGTGAGAATTTGGGATGAATGGGCAAGCGAAGATGGTGAGTTAGGGCCACTTTATGGTAAGCAATGGACACGTTGGGCAACACCAGGTGGGCGAGAAATTAATCAAATCTCCCAAGTGATTGAGCAAATTAGAGCACGCCCAAATAGTCGTCGATTGATTGTATCAGCGTGGAATCCCGCTGACTTGCCTGACGAAAGTATTTCACCACAAGCAAATGTGCAGCAAGGTCGCATGGCATTAGCAGCGTGTCACGCGTTATTTCAGTTTCAAGTGATGGATGGTAAGCTGAGTTGTCAGTTGTATCAACGCAGCGCTGATGTGTTTTTGGGTGTGCCATTTAACATCGCTAGCTATGCCTTACTTACCCACTTAATTGCCCAGCAGTGTGATTTAGAAGTGGGTGATTTTGTTTGGACGGGTGGTGATGTGCATTTGTATCGCAATACGCTTGAGCAAGCTCAGCTTCAGTTAGCACGAGAAGCCTATCCATTGCCAAAACTGAATGTATTACGCAAAGCTGACAGTATCTTTGACTATACTTTTGATGACTTTGTGATTGAAGGCTATCAGGCGCATCC
>CAMCGI010000031.1 GCA_945874205.1 Francisella tularensis subsp. holarctica | reverse complement strand
GCAATGGTGGCATAGCCTGCTTTTCGGGCTTCTGAGCCTTCGGGCGTGGCTTCTGGGATTTGCACTAAGATAAACTTGCGATTGCCACCATCATCGGCATTGAGTTGCATCACAGCATGGGCGGTGGTGGCTGAACCTGAAAAGAAGTCGAGGATGATATCGTCATCCCTCACTGCAAGCAACATAAGTTGCTTAATTAACTCTATTGGTTTTGGTGTATCAAATGGAGCTGACGAAAAAAGGTTTTGTAATAATTTTGTACCTTTCGTAGCAGTCCCACACAATTCACCATCCAACCATGTATTTGGCACACTACCAAACTCTTTTTTCTCTTCGTAAAAAACTTTTAATTGGGGTTTGCTTTCTCCTGTTTTGCCAAAAACAATTCGTTTATCTGTCAACAAATTTAGGAAACTAGCTTCATCTGTTCTCCAGCATCTTCCATAGGGCGGCATATAAACTTCTTGCGTATTAGGATTTTTAATTGCATAAGTTAAATTAGGGCGAATACTTGGTGCATCAAAAGGATCTGCTTTCCATAATCCTCTAGGGTCATTATCTGGATTATCAAATTTTGATTTATCTAATGGTAATGGATAGCAAGCAAAACTTTTTTCTTTATACCAATCATCAATGTTTGACTCTTTAAGTCTACGATTAGTTTGTCGCCTTACTCGTGCATAAGCAATAATATATTCATGGCTACTGCTTAAATCTGTATCATTTTGTATAGATTGACGCGCTTGCCAAGGAGCTTGTGCTACAAAATTCCCCTCCCCAAAAATCTCATCACAGAGTTTTCTGAGGTTATGCACTTCATTGTCATCAATACTGATAAAAATCACGCCATCGTCACGCAGTAGATTACGCGCGAGTTTTAAGCGCGGGTACATCATATTCAACCAGTTAGAATGATACCGCCCCGAGCTGTCGCTATTGGTGGTGAGCGGATTGCCTTCATCATCCACCTGTTTGGTCAGGCGTTTATAGTTGCTCAGGTTGTCCTTAAAATCGTCCTTATACACAAAGTCTTTGCCTGTGTTGTAAGGCGGGTCGATGTAAATCATCTTCACCTTGCCGAAGTACGCCTTTTGCAACAGCTTAAGCACTTCAAGGTTATCGCCCTCGATATACAGGTTTTCCGTGGTGTCCCAATTCACCGACTCATCCACCGCTGGGCGCAATGTCCCCATACTGTGCGTGGTGGCGATGCGTTTGGCTTGTGCTTTACCATTCCACGTAAACTGATAGCGTTCGCCCTCAGTGTCCAAATACTCACCCAATTCCGCTTTTAAGACAGCAAAATCAATCTTCCCTTCCGTAAACACATTAGGAAACAAAGCATTTAACTGGGCTAGGTGCTCGCTGGTGATGTCTAGGCTGTTAGGGGTGAGTGAGGTCATGAGCGGAATCCTTTTAGAAAATGGTTAGCCTTCAACAATGGCAAGCAATCGATTAATCACATCGTTCAATACAACGTCTGGCACGGATTCAATCCTTTTTGCCTGACGAGCCGTTAAATCCATCATTCGTACCTTATTGACCAAAACAACGCCTTGGGTCTGACAACCGCTACCACTCAAAGTAACAGCAAATCCTGCAAAACGAGAAAAATTACCGCCTTGCGTAATTGGCGCAACCAACACATCGCCTAGCTGATTAAATGCACGATCAGATAACACCAAAGCAGGTCTCAATCCTTGTTGCTCATTACCAATGGTAGGATCAAGACTCACCAACACAATATCACCACGATTAAATATCGCCATTACCAAACCTCGTTGCCAACGGGTTTCATGTTATCCCAATCGCGCAAGTCTTCAGGCATTGGCGCAGACAAGTCACATTGCGCCAACAATTCTTCTAGGGTGTATTTCGTTGGTTGATATGCTTTAGACAACACAATCTTGCCATCATCAGTAGTATCAAGCGTCATGGCTTGTCCTGCGCTCAGTTTTAAGGTTTTGAGTACCCTAGGTGGCATCACTGCAACCGTACTGTTACCATATTTTCTTAGAGTCACATTCATATCACCGCCCTCGTTTATTTGTTAAACACTGTTAAACAGTTTAGAATGCTTATGCCTGCAAGTCAATTCCGTTCACGTCATCACCGCCTGTAACTGCTGGCTCAACTGCTTAATCTGCATATTCAACGCAACCTTGGCATTAAACTCGACCGTTTTACCAAGTTGTATTGGGACAACAATGAGACACTTGATTATTTTTTAGTGACTTTGGAAGAAACGGGTTTGATTGTTTTGTGTAGTTTTTATGTTGTGTGATGTGATGTGATGCTATTTTGCGGCGAAGTGTCCCATTTAGAAAAAACAGGCAATAAAAAAGGGCTAGCATTTCTGCTAACCCTTTAAATTTAGTGGTGGCCGGGGGCGGAATCGAACCGCCGACACACGGATTTTCAATCCGTTGCTCTACCGACTGAGCTACCCGGCCAACTATTCGCATATTATAAGGGTACTGACTGCAAAAAGCCAGTACTTTGTTTATTATTTACGCTAATGCAGCCAAAACAACACTTTTAACTTGCTCAATATCAGCAGTACCGTCAACATTAATATATTTTAGTGTGCTATCCACTGCTGCTTTAGCAGTGTAAAACTCGATTAGTGGCTGTGTTTGTTGTGCATAAACATCTAAGCGTTTTTTCACTGTTTCAGGCTTATCATCATCACGCTGAATTAAATCTTCACCTGTTTCGTCATCCTTTCCTTCTACTTTAGGTGGATTGTAAACAACATGATAAGTACGACCAGATGAATGCACACGACGACCCGACATACGTTCAATAATGACATCAAAAGGAACATCAATTTCAATCACAGCATCTAATGCAACACCAACCGATGCGAGTGCTTCAGCTTGCGCTAAGGTACGAGGAAAACCATCAAGTAAAAATCCATTATGGCAATCAGGTTCACTAATGCGAACTTGCACCATACGAATAATTAAGTCATCAGGAACTAATTGTCCTGCATCCATATAACCCTTCGCTTCTAGTCCTAGTGGCGCACTAGCACGAATCGAAGCACGCAACATATCTCCCGTTGAAATTTGTGGAATATCATAATGACTGGTTAAAAAAGCCGCCTGAGTTCCCTTACCTGCACCTGGTGCACCTAATAACATCACTCGCATAAAATTCTCCCTTAAAAAATATGATGGGATAAGTTTAACCGATTCGCCAACAAAAAAAACCGCCCAAAGGCGGTTTTCTCTCAATCCGAGCGATTAAAACTTAATTTAACTTAGCTAACTCTTTTGCAGCAACAACAGCTGGAAGTGCTACATAGCCATCTTTTTCGACAACACTCTGACCTTCTTTAGATAAAACCAATGTCATAAACTCTTTTACCATTGGATCTAACGCCTTACCAGGTGCTTTATTGATATACACATACAAAGCGCGAGATAAAGGATATTTGCCAGTCAATGAGTTTTCTTCAGTTGCCTCTTCAAACTCAGCACCCTCTTTTTTTGCTAACGCTAAGGCACGCACACCCGAAGTTTTGTAACCAATACCAGAGTAACCAATTGCATTTAATGAAGTAGCAACTGACTGAACGACAGAGGCAGAACCTGGTTGCTCATTAACGTTAGATTTGAAGTCACCTTTACAAAGCGCGTGCTCTTTGAAGTAACCATATGTACCAGATACTGAGTTACGACCATAAAGTTGAATTTCTTTACCCGACAAAGGACCAGTAACACCTAGTTGATCCCACTTAGTAATTTCTTCTTTACCGCCACACTTACGTGTTGATGAAAAAATCGCATCGACTTGTGACATAGTCAACCCTTTAATTGGGCTATCTTTATGCACATATACAGCCAAAGCATCAATCGCAACAGCAATCGCTGTTGGCTTATAACCATACTTAGCTTCAAACGCTTCGATTTCTTTTGACTTCATTTCACGACTCATCGGGCCAATGTTAGAAGTACCTTCAGTTAATGCGGGTGGAGCAGTCGAAGAACCAGCAGCTTGAATCTGAATATTGATATTTGGATAAGCGCGTTTAAACTCCTCAGCCCACAAGGTTGCTAAGTTAGCTAAGGTATCCGATCCTACACTAGATAAGTTACCTGATACGCCCGCTACCTTTTGGTAACCTGGCAATGCAGCATCCACTGCTGCAAACGAAGGTGCAGTTAACAAAGTCGCACTTAATCCTAATGCAATAGCAAGCAAATTTTTCATCTAAAGACTCCAGTAAAAATCTATTTTATTAACGCTCCTAATTCTGACCTTAAACAATGGCAGTTTTATGACAGAAATATGGCAGTTTTATGACGCTAAGCTAAATCAACCAGCAATATTAAAGGAAAATTACAAGTAAAACAGCTACCTAACCCAATTTCACTTTCGATGGTTAAGGTTGCGTTATGTCGCTCCAATACATTGCGAGTAATCGCCAACCCCAATCCTGTCCCGCCTGTTGCTCGTGAGCGAGCTGAGTCAACCCGATAGAAACGTTCCATAATACGGGGCAAATGCTCGGCTGCAATACCAATGCCCGTGTCAGTTACTGATAAATGGGCGCCTTGTGCATCTTGCCACCAATGAATTTTTATTGTGCCGCCATCGGGTGTATAACGCACTGCATTACTGACCAAATTGGTAAAAGCACTGCGCAAATATTCCTCATGCCCCATTAAACAAACTAAACTATCCAAGATCAGCTCGATATAATGATGATGCACCCCTGATAACTGTTTTGCCTCATCAGCAATTTGCTCCAATAAAAAAGGGACATTGACCAATGCTATTTTTAACTTAGCATCGTTGCCTTCTAATCGAGAAAGCACAAGCATATCATCAACAATCTTACGCATACGCTCACTTTGATTATGCATTTGCTCTAAAGGTCTATGCCAATGATCAGCATGAGAACTAGGCGTATCTAACATCATTTCGACATAGCCTTGCATCACAGTCAATGGTGTACGCAACTCATGTGAAGCATTGGCAACAAAATCGCGACGAATAGCATCACTGCGTTTAAAGGTAGTAATATCACGAATAATGAGCAATTGTTGTCCTTGCATAAAAGAGGTTACTTCAATAGCTAATATACACTGCCCATTGGTGGGTGATGGTATTTCTAATACCCCAAAATCTTCTCCCTTAACCAATGCCAATAATTCGGGTAAGCGTAAAACACGCTCAATAGGCTGTCCTCGATGGCAACGACTCAAGCCCAACATATCAATTGCACCCTTATTAAACCATGAAATCGCATAATTACTATCTAACGCAAGAACACCCTCTGGCAAAGCTTGTGCAGCATACTTAAAATAACGCGCACGACCCAAAAGTTGCTGAGATAAACGACGCTCTTTTTCTAATAGCTGTGTAGCAGCACAAAGCAACTCGCTAAGTGAACCTGCTAATAAATAATTTAATTTTCTGCCGCCAGAGTATAGCCAGCGCTCTGCAATCCATAACGACAACAACATTCTACTTGTAATAAAGGCTGCCAAAAACCAACCAACAAATACCCACCCCTGCGTCAACCAAGCGGTTAATAATGCAATAATTAGCAGCAACAATAAGGTTGCCAACTCATTTTTTAAATGCTTCATGCCATCAACTACTAAAAATTAATGATGTTCAACGGCAGAAAAACGATAACCCGATCCACGAATAGTTTGAATATAAGACTCACATCCCTGTTCTTCTAGGGCACGACGTAAGCGTCTGATATGGACATCAATAGTGCGATCCTCGACCACAACTATATCGCCCCACACTTCATCTAATAATTGATTACGTGTAAACACACGATTAATATGAGTCATAAAAAACTGTAATAATCGAAACTCTTTAGGTCCTAACTTAACCTCATCACCATCAATCATTAAGCGATGACTAATATTATCCAGACGCATACGACCCGCAATAATCGCCTCACTATTTACACTAGTATCATCTAAACGACGCAGCAAGGCACGAATGCGTGCCAGTAAAGTACGAGGAGAGAAAGGTTTAGTCACATAGTCATCTGCCCCCATCTCAAACCCTTGCAACTGATCAACTTCATCGCCTCTTGCTGTTAGCATAATGACGGGGATGTGTTTAAACCTGTCGTGCGCTTTTAATCGCGATAACAAACTAACCCCCGGCACACCAGGTAACATCCAATCGAGTAAAATCAAATCGGGGGTAGCAGCTAATACCAATTGCCACCCCTGCTCCGCATTGCTTGCCTCTTGTACGGTCATACCTGCTGTTTGCAGGGTAAAACTAAGCATGTCACGAATTGCCGACTCATCTTCAACAACCAGAATAACAGGGGATGACATATAACTATTGCCTCAGCTAGATTACAAAATTTCGCGATACTTATTAGCAATATCAGCCAAACGCTCAGAACTAATCTGACGCATATCTGAGCCTTCTACGACATAAAATACACGTTCAGCAATATTAAGAGAGTGATCAGTGACACGCTCCATGGCACGTAACGCATTTAACAAGTCCAACATGCTTGGAATTTGTTCAGGATGCGCCATCATATGCTCACGCATCAATCGTTGCGCAATTTTGTATTCTTCATCGGCAGCAGCTTCTTTAGGCAACAAAGTTAATGCTTTTTTAACATCTAAATTAGCAAATGCATCAAGCGTAATTTTAAGCATTTCTTGTGCGCATACCGTCATTTCAACTAAATGGTCATAACCTGGAATAGTAGTACAATCAACGTTACCACTGTCACGCAAGTTAATCACTACGCGTGACAACTTCGTAATTTCATCACCCATGCGTTCTAAGTCAGTGACAATGTGCAATGCTGCCATAATCAAGCGCAAATCAATTGCTGCTGGCTGTTGACGTGCTAACAAGCGCACGCACATTTCATCAATATTGGCTTCTTGATGATTGATAAAGCGATCCAAGCCAATCACTTCTTTTGCCAATATTGCATCAGACTTACGCAAGGCCTCAAAAGCACGAGTCATCTGTTCTTCAACATGACCGCCCATTGCTAATACTTTATTAAAAATATTTTCTAAATCTTGATTATAACGGCGCGAAATATGCGGCGTAATGATGGTACTGTCCATGTTTTAGCTCCTAATTAACCGAAACGGCCAGTAATATAATCTTCTGTCTGCTTTTGTGACGGATTAGTGAATAGGGTATCGGTATCTGCATATTCAACAAGCTCACCCATATACATAAACGCAGTATAATCCGACACACGGGCTGCTTGCTGCATGTTATGCGTAACAATCAAAATTGTGAATTTTTCTTTTAAGTCAAAAATCAATTCTTCAATACTCAGTGTCGAAATAGGGTCTAATGCCGATGTGGGTTCATCGAGCAATAAAACTTCAGGTTCAATAGCAATGGCACGTGCAATCACCACACGTTGTTGCTGACCACCCGATAACCCCATCGCATTATCATACAAACGGTCTTTTACTTCATTCCAAATACCCGCTCCCTTCAATGCCCACTCGACTTTATCATCTAAAAGGGTACGATTATTTTCGCCTTGCAAACGCAAGCCATATGCTACGTTTTCATAAATAGATTTAGGAAAAGGATTAGGCTTTTGAAACACCATACCAACCTGACGACGTAATACCGATACATTCAGCGTCTTTTCCATAATATTTTGACCATGTAGGCTAATTTCGCCCTCGACGCGCACACCATCAACCAAATCATTCATACGGTTAAAACAGCGTAATAGAGTCGATTTACCACAACCTGATGGACCAATAAATGCCGTGACTCGTTTTTCAGGCAACGCCATATTGACATTATTAAGCGCTTGCTTTTGTCCATAATATAAATTCCAATTACGCACATAAATCGCAATTTTTTCTTCTTCTAAACTCAAACCGCGATTTTCACGATCTAAAGCAACATTAACAGAACTCATTTTCTATTCCTTAATTATCTAGCGACTTAAAACGCTCGCGCAAACGATTACGAATGGCAATCGCACTAATGTTCAATGAAATAACAATCAATACTAATAAGAAAGCAGTGGCATAAACTAATGGTTGTGCCGCCTCAATATTAGGACTCTGAAAACCCACGTCATGGATATGAAAACCAAGATGCATAATTTTTTGATCTAAATGGATGTAAGGTGAATTACCATCAATCGGCAAACTAGGTGCGAGTTTAACAACACCTACCAGCATTAATGGCGCAACCTCACCTGCCGCTCGCGCAATGGCTAAAATAAGCCCTGTCATAATCGCAGGCGATGCCATAGGCAATACCGTACGCCACAAGGTTTCAATTTTGGTTGCACCTAATGCCAATGACCCCTCACGAATCGCACGAGGCACACGAGACAAGCCTTCTTCAGTCGAAACAATGACTACAGGCAAGGTTAACAACGCTAAGGTTAATGCAGCCCATAATAATCCAGATGTACCAAAAGTGGGCGCTGGCAAAGCTTCTTGATAAAAGGCTTGGTCAATACCCTGCCCCACAATATACACAAAGAAGCCTAAACCAAACACACCATAAACAATCGATGGCACACCAGCAAGATTATTCACCGAAACCCGAACCATACGCACAACAATGCCATCCTTAGCATACTCGCGCAGATAGACCGCTGCCATGACACCAAAAGGCATCACAATAAACGTCATGATGAATACGAGCGTCACTGTACCAAAAATAGCAGGGAAGATACCCCCTTCCGTATTGGCTTCGCGTGGATCGGTACTCAAAAACTCCCAAACTTTATGCCAGAACTCACCTAATTTACTGAAAATTCCCATTTGATTGGGCATCGTTGCCGCTACAACTTTACTGACTGGTAGGCGTATTATTTTGCCACCCATCACCTCAACTTCTGCTGTGCCCAAAGATTCAGACAAGGTTTGTAGCTTTTGCATATTAGCCAACAACAACTCATATTTCTGATCTAACGCTTTACGCTCTTGCGCTAAACGCTCAATTTCTACATCCGTCAGTTGATTGTTTAGTTCCAAGTGGCGACGCTCTAAGCGTAACCCTTCAACAGCATAGTTAACACTACCAATTTTAGTCTTCTGAATTTCTACTAACTGATCGTACAATTCACCATGATATGCAATCAACGACTTAAAGCTATCCCAAGCAGCATCGCCCGTCGTTTTTCTGCCCTCAGAATTAGTCATTGAAATCAGACGACCATAAAGATTACCCCATTCATAACGCTCAATGACAAGCATATCTTTTGGTTTTTCTTGTAACAGAATCGCTGGCTCATCAACCCATTTAAAATCGGCACCGAACAGTTCACGTCCACCAATCTTAATCAGTGATTGCGGAATATGTGTTAGACCAACAGTAGCATCACCAACTAAACGTTCGCCTGTACGCTGACGCTCACCAATAAGCTGAACCGTACCACCTTGACCATCCTCTACACTAAAAACCATGACATCTTTTGGCCAGAAGTGTGCCACGCCTTTAACCGCAAGCAATCCTACCAAACCAATCACTGCTAACAAGCTAATCGTTAGTGCCATGGCATTAAACCAGACCCAGTGATTACCTTCCTTCATCCATAACTTTAACATTACATTTTCCTCTTACAGTGCGCCGTAACGCTTAAGCATCCGCTGACGAATTACTTCAGCAAGCGTGTTAAAAAAGAAAGTAAACATGAACAACACCAATGCTGCAAGGAACAAGACACGATAATGCGTACTACCCACCTCCGACTCTGGCATCTCAACTGCAATATTTGCTGACAAGGTACGCAATCCTTCAAAGATATTGAAATCCATAATTGGTGTATTACCCGTTGCCATTAACACAATCATGGTTTCGCCTACCGCACGACCAAACCCGATCATCACTGCAGAAAACAATCCAGGAGAAGCTGTTGGCAATACCACACCAACCATTGTTTGCCAAGGTGTCGCCCCCAAGGCCAAAGAGCCATTTACCTGATGTTTAGGCACATGGTAAATAGCATCCTCTGCAATCGAGAAAATAATCGGAATGACTGCTAAGCCCATAGCAATACCTACTACTAACGAGTTACGTTGATCGTAGCCAATACCCGCTACATTGGTTAACCAAGTCGGCATATCACCACCAAAAAAGGCATTTTCGACAGGTTGACCCAACATGCTTACCAAAAACACAGTGAATAAGACAACAGGAATTAATAATGCCGCCTCCCAACCATGCGGAATTTTAACCCTGACCACTTCAGGCAATCGGCTCCAGATATAACCAAAAATGAAGACAAGCGTTGGCAATAAAATCAAAAACAAGAAAAAATCAGGCATGTTTTTTTCTAAAAAAGGCGCTAACCACAATCCCGCTAAGAACCCGATAATAACCGTCGGCAATGCTTCTAATAGTTCAACCATAGGTTTTACAGATTGACGCATTGCAGGAGCCATAAAGAACCCAGCGTACATGGCTGCCATTAATGCAATCGGAATCGCCACTAGCATGGCATAAAAAGCAGCTTTTAATGTACCAAATGCCAAAGGCATTAACGAAAATTTCGGTTCAAAATCAGCATTAGAAGAAGATGACTGCCAAATATAATCAGGCTGTGCATAACCTTCATACCACACTTTACTCCATAAGACTTCCCAAGAAATCTCTGGATGTTCATTTTCAATTTTCCATAAATGCAACATCCCCGTAGCGTCTTCAGCCAATACGGCATTAGAACGTGGTGCTAGTGCCATATTGACTAATGCAACACTAGAAAGAGACTCAACCGCTAGAGTTCTGTGTGCTGTTGCATGATAAATACCTACTTTACCTTGCGAATCGGCAACAATAAAGCCTTTACGACGCTGTTCGCTCCCCATTTGTACAATCGCGGATTGCTGATCATGAAAACTGCGTACAGGCATAAAATCATAGTTATTATTGGCATCACGCACAGGAAACCATTGCGTAATCTGTCCACTAGACTCACCCAACAATAAAGAGGTGTCACCCAATAAAAAAGAAACGGATGTTAAACGACGCTCCCCTTGTGTATTGTCACTTAACAAGCTTACTTCTTTGTAAACAGAAGGGGCTTGTGAATCGCGTAAATTCACAACAGTCGCACTTCCTAACTCATCAATAACATACATCCAATCAAGTAAGCCATCGACCATCAACCAATGAGGCTGTGTTTTGACTGAAATATTAGTCGCATCTTGCTCTTCTAAAACAACTTCATCCGAAAACATTTTCTTTTTCTTTTCGAAGCGACGTAGTGAAACAGATTGAGTGCCTTGTGCAAAAGCAGCAAGAACAATTGAGTCTGCACCAGTGCGTCCAGAAACAGCTAATAATGGCTTACCTTGTTCAATCATCATTGGCTCATCTGCTAAGGGATAACTTAGCTTAGGCGTAATGTGTCTTTTCCCCTCAACATAACTAACCATAAAGTTATATCGCGCAACGAGCAGACTACCATCACTCAACCCCAACAACACCTCACCCTCTGCATCACTCATTTGTTGATGCGATGTAATACGAGTTCCTTGTGGAATTGGCAGGCGTTGCTCATTCACAATTGCACCTGTTTCTACCTTAAAGAATACTACCTGACCAGTGTCAGTAATACGCACCGCAGTATCTCGATACTCATCCATTGCTATAAAGACACTCGCACCACTACTAGGATGCACATAACTGGTTACGCGCTCAAAAGTTGCAGAGATAAACAAAGGCGCTACTTGCAAAAAGAAAAAAGCCATCATCAGCAATACAGCACCGATAACGGCAAATCCACCCGCACTAATTGCATAACGTGCAGCAATATCTTTATAGGCACGCACTCGCTCGCGCCCTAAAGAAAGCAATTGTCTTTCTTGAATGTTGACTGACATGGTAAATAAACCCTTTTTTGATTGTTGCTTATTCTACATAAATTTTATGACTAATTTATGACGAACAAGACAACTTTAGTTTTTCTTTATTTGACATAACGCCCTAAATTGGCGCAAAAAAGCACCAAAACAGAACTTTATTTTACAAAAATAACCTTAAAAATGGGATATTTATCAAGATTAAAAGCCTTAATTAAATAATTTTTAAGATGCTTCTGGTTTTTTGGCACAGTTCGGGCTAATATCACACCTTGTATGAATATTATTTCACCCCCTCATTGTTTAAGAAGGATGCTCTCATGGCGCAAAAAGTAATCGCACGTATCAAAGAAGAAAACATCAAATGGGTTGACCTACGTTTTTGTGATACCCACGGTAAAGAACAACACGTCACTATCCCTGCTAGCAAAGTAAGTGAAGACTTCTTTGAAGCGGGTCAACCTTTTGACGGTTCATCAGTTGCTGGTTGGTTAGGCATCGAAGCATCTGACATGGTATTAATGCCACGTGCTGATACAGCAATTATCGATCCATTCACTGATGATCCAACTATGATTATCCGTTGTACTATTCACTACCCTATCTCTTTAGAAGGTTACGATCGTGACCCTCGCTCTATTGCAATGCGTGCTGAAGCTTACCTAAAGTCTACAGGTGTTGCTGATTCGTGTTTCGTAGGTCCTGAGCCAGAATTTTTCGTATTCGACGATGTTCGTTGGGGCGCGGATATGTCGGGTTGTTTTGTTAAAGTTGACTCGCAAGAAGCATCTTGGAACACAGAAAAAGTGTACGCTGATGGCAACATGGGTCACCGTCCAGCAACAAAAGGGGGCTATTTCCCAGTTCAACCCGTTGACCAATTACATGAAATTCGTGCTGCTATGTGTGACTACTCAGAAGCAATGGGCTTAGGTATCGAAACACATCACCATGAAGTGGCGAACGCAGGTCAATGTGAACTTGGTATTGCAGGTAATACACTGGTTAAGAAAGCAGACGAAGTGTTAGTCTTAAAGTATGCTATTCACAATACAGCACACTTGTATGGTAAAACAGCAACATTCATGGCAAAACCAATCGTTGGCGATAATGGTTCTGGTATGCACGTCAATATGTCTTTATCTAAAGACGGTCAGAATTTGTTCGTAGGTGATGGTTATGGTGCTTTGTCAGAAATGGCAATCTACTTCATCGGTGGTATCATTAAGCATGCGAAAGCACTCAATGCATTCACAAACTCGGGTACTAACTCGTACAAGCGTTTAGTTCCTGGTTTTGAAGCACCGATTATGTTAGCTTATTCTGCTCGTAACCGCTCTGCGTCGATTCGTATTCCTTACGCGCCAAATCCAAAAACGCGCCGTATCGAATGTCGTTTCCCAGATCCTATGTCTAACCCATACTTAGCTTTTGCATCTATTATGATGGCTGGCTTAGATGGTGTGTTAAACAAAATTCACCCTGGTGAACCTGCTGATAAAGATTTATATCATTTACCAGCTGAAGAAGCTGCTGCTATTCCTCAAGTATGTCACTCATTAGACATGGCTTTGGAAGAGTTGGATAAAGATCGTGCCTTCTTAACAGCTGGTGGTGTATTCACTGACAGCATGATTGATGCTTACATCGAATTAAAGATGAAAGAAGTGACGCGTATTCGTATGACAACTCACCCAATTGAGTTTGATATGTACTACAGCCGTTAATTATCGCAAGATAATTGATGAGATTAAGGGCGTAATTTATTACGCCCTTTTTTATTTTATGACATAAATAAATAACTGCGTTTGTCGCGCATCCGCTAGCTCCCACACGTCATCTGGCTCAATATCGGGTATAGCAAAACTATTCGATACCAATATGCTACCTGATTTCATTTCTGCCTTGGCTTTTTGCCACAAGGCTGTCATGGGTATGGGTGATAGAAATACATAAACCAGATCATAGCTCGACAAATTCTGTTGCCACATATCACCTTGAATAACATGACCACTTTTTGAAACGCGACATAATGTATTAGAAACAAGTGCTAATAATGGCGAAAATTCAACCCCTAGCACACTAACACCACATCTTGCTAACGCACGAACGACCCCACCTAACCCAGAACCCAAATCGATAGCCGTTTTAATTTTTTTTTCTGCCACTAAAATAGCTAACGCATTGTGTGTAATACGATTAGACAAATAAAGCGGCACACGCTCTGTCCAGACATTAGAAAATATAAACAACAAAATAATAGCAATAATACCAAACCAGCTTAACGGAATTAAATGTTGCGTTAAGCCCACAAATAGCCCCACAGGCAAAATAGCTTGAATCCATAGCCACCAAGAGGGCATTCGAAAGAACCAACTCAGTAGCACAACCAAAGCTGTTTGTACAAAAACTAACCACCCTAAATCGTAAGGCGGTATAATCCAATGGGAAATATAGGGCAAAATAACACTTAAAGCAGCCAATACAGCTGCTTGAAGCAACAGCGCAAGCCACAAAGGGTTTTTAAAAAACAAAACGGTGTTTTTTGATTTATTTTGGTGCATAATGATAAAAAATCAGAGTTAAAAAATAAAAAATAATTTGTATTATATTGTTTTTTAATAATAAAAAACAATTGGCACAATATTAGCTTAAAAGAAACAAACCGTAAGTTTTCAACAACCTCACCCGAAGATTAATGGTAAAAACTTATTTTAGTAACACTGGAGTGTAACATGAAAAAAATGCTTTCAACGATAATTGCAACTTCTTTAACTGCAACAGGGCTAATGGTAACAACAGCTGCGTTCACAACAGCTTCTGCCGATGTCGCTTACAACGCTGGTGTGATGAGCCAATACGTATTCCGTGGCATGATGCAACGTGATGGTGCTTCATTAATGGGTGGTGCTGACTATACTAATGAGTCTGGCTTATATGCAGGTGCTTGGGTAGCACAAGTAGGCTCAACAGGAAATGTTGGCGCAGCGCAAGGCTTCGAAGTTGATTTATATGGTGGTATCAAAAAAGAAGTTAGTGGTGCAACTTTGGGTGCAGGCTTTACGAGCTATCAGTACACAGACAAGATATCATCAACAAAAGCAGGCTTTGACTCTGCTTACAATGAATTAAACTTTAGCCTAGCATACGGTCCAATCACAGCGACGGTTAACCCTGGCTATCATGAAGGTGTTGGTGGTATCGGTGACAAGAGCTATGTATTTTACAGCTTAAAAGGCGAATACGCAGGCTTCTACGCGCTTTATGGTGCGTTTGATAAGAAAGCGGAAGCAAAAGGCACCAATACACAATTTGATACTATGAAAGATGGTAGCTATATTCAAGCTGGTTACAAATTTAGCTTAGGTGGAATTGACTTAGACGCTAACCTAATCAACTCAAGCAAAGAGTTGAACATGTTTGGTGCGAAAGCAGGTACAGATAGTGCTTATACTGCTGTTATTAGCGCAACAAAAGCATTCTAATCTTCTACACTTCCTCATGTTGACCCTTTTAGCAGCCTTTTGGCTGCTTTTTTTGTTGTGCTTAGTGATTCTCTTAATCAAAGAATAGAAACTACAGAAAGCAGCA
>CAMCGI010000030.1 GCA_945874205.1 Francisella tularensis subsp. holarctica | reverse complement strand
CGCAATGGTTTCTTGTGCTGCAATCTGTTCATACCAAACAGCAGACAAAGAAATCACGCACGAGCGCATAGCACTGTTATTAGAAACAGGGTTTCGTGCTGCTTTTTTGCGCTTTACGATGGCTTCGTCTTGTGTTGTATTCATTGCTTAATTTATACTCGAAAATATCAAAAAAACAGTAAGTAGAAAAAGAGAACCGCACTAGCAATAATCGCTAATGCGATGCGGCTTATATCTCCGCCCTGAAGGACGGAGTTTTACGCCGCGACTGATAAAAAAATTTAATTAAACACAATATTAACAACAAAAAGAAAAAAATGCACAACAAGTTAACTACTCTAAAAAATCAGAGTTCAGATCAAGTTGAAGAGAAAAAAAATTGCTATGTGACTTGTGAGCAAGTAGTACAATACAACACACCATATGGTGTAAAACGAACCGAAAAAAAAGTAACCTATTCTGTTTATGCACAAAATGAAGTTTTTTGGGCTGAGGGAAGTTCAATGAAACCTGTTCAAATAACAGAAGATATCTACAAAAAACTACTGCAAAAGAAAATATATCATGGGAACGCTTGGGAGTTTGAGTCGCAATATTTAGGTGGTTGGGGACACGACTGGGAGTCAATTTTGAAACATTAAAAAGAAGTATTGTTTCTAACCGATTTATAGCGAAAGTTATCCTCGCCCTTCCCAGCGGTTAGCTGGTAACCGTAAGGTTGAGGGCGAGGAGGATGTCAAATTAACCGCGTTTCATCGAGTTAAAGAAATCTTCATTCGTCTTGCTTGCTTTAAGCTTATCATATAAAAATTCCATTGCTTCCACTTCGCCCATATTGCCTAGGAATTTACGAATAATCCACAACATATTCAACTCGTCAGCTTTAGTCAGTAACTCTTCACGACGTGTGCCTGAACGTTTAATGTTAATCGCTGGGAATACACGACGTTCAGCAATATGACGATCCATATGGACTTCCATATTACCTGTACCTTTGAACTCTTCGTAGATAACATCATCCATTTTAGAGCCTGTTTCGACCAATGCTGTTGCTAAAATCGTGAGTGAACCACCCTCTTCGATATTACGTGCAGCACCAAAGAAACGCTTAGGACGATGCAAGGCATTAGCATCAATACCACCCGTTAAAATTTTGCCAGATGAGGGGGCGACCGTGTTATAAGCACGTGCTAAACGGGTAATTGAGTCGAGCAAAATAACCACATCACGCTTATGCTCAACTAATCGTTTTGCTTTTTCGATAACCATTTCTGCCACTTGGACGTGACGACTCGCTGGCTCATCAAACGTTGAGGCAATGACTTCACCACGCACTGTGCGCTGCATTTCTGTCACTTCTTCAGGACGCTCATCGATTAGTAGCACAATAAGGTAAACATCAGGATGATTAATCGCAATAGAATGCGCAATATTTTGCAACATCATTGTCTTACCCGCTTTGGGTGGTGCAACAATTAAACCGCGCTGTCCTTTACCAAAAGGAGCGACCAAATCAATAACACGTGCAGTAATATCTTCGGTAGAACCATTACCAATTTCCATACGCAAACGCTTATTAGCATGGAGTGGTGTTAGATTTTCGAATAAAATTTTATGCTGTGCTACCTCTGGTAGTTCAAAGTTAATACTATCGACTTTCAATAGCGCAAAGTAACGCTCACCATCTTTAGGTGTGCGGATACGACCAGAAACCGTATCGCCTTGACGTAGTCCAAAACGACGAATTTGGCTAGGAGAAACATAAAGGTCATCGGGACCTGATAGATAAGTACTTTCTTCGGTACGCAAGAAACCAAAACCATCAGGTAGAATTTCGAGCACACCAGAACCAGAAATATCTTCGCCTTTTTTAGCGTGGTCTTTTAGTAATGCAAAAATAATATCTTGCTTACGTCCACGGGTGAGTTCGAGACCAAGACTGTTCGCAATTTCTTGTAATTCGGAGATATGACGTTTTTTAAGTTCGTTGAGATTCATTGGGTGCTTTTAATTCAGATGATAAGAAAGAGATGTGACGACCATGAAAGTCGTCACGGGAAAAATTATGCAAGGTTGTTTTTTAAGAAGTCAACTAGTTGTGACTTAGATAATGCGCCAACACGCGTAGCTGCAACTTCGCCTTTTTTTAACAACATTAATGTCGGGATACCACGAACACCAAACTTAGGTGGTTGAGCTGGGTTTTCATCGATATTGAGTTTAGCAACGATCACTTTACCTTCAAACTCTTTAGATATTTCATCTAAAATAGGCGCAATCATTTTACAAGGACCACACCAAGGCGCCCAAAAATCAAGTAATACTGGCAAAGCAGCATTCACAACGTCTTGTTCAAAAGTTGCATCGGATGTGTGGACAATTAAGTCGCTCATGAAATTCTCCCATTGGGGTGCTTATTAATGAAGTTAGAATCAGATAGGCTTAGCTGGCGCTATACAAGCGTTAAGCTCGTTGCATTAGGTCGCAAAAAAGTTATATGCGATTTTTACAGTATTTAGCCTAAAATTGCAAGCAAAAAATAAAATAAGGCAATACTATTTATACTATGGTGCGATTACTTTCGCTTGCCAATACACCCAGCGTCCTTTTTCACGCACAAACTCACTGACTTCATGTAGTTGTTTTTCAACACCCTCTTCTATCCAGTGCGCAATAAATTCGACAATACCCGTCGCGTCATCACAGCCACCTGCTTCGGTACGTACAATGGTTAACCCTATCCAGTGTGTTGCTGCAAGTTGCATTAAGCTTGTTTTAGACGGACGCGTAGTTTGCGCCCATGTTCGATGCAAATAAGCACCATCACGCTTGATATAGGCACTGTAGCGAGAGCGCATGAGTGCCTCTGCTGTGGGCGCAGCCTTACCCTGATGATAAGGTTTGCAACACTGAGTATAGTCTGTTTCTAATCCACAAACACACATTTTAGTTTTCCTGCTGACCTAGTCTTATATTTTTTGTTCTAACTTATTATTAGGGAATAATTTTTACTCTGTTTTTTCTAGCTTAGCAATACTAAGCATTAACCAACGCGTAGCATCACTAAAACGAACCTGCACACGTCCATCTTCACCCATACCATCGGTTGCCAATACGACACCTTCACCAAAACGCGCATGAATGACTTTACACCCCTTAGGAAAAGGCGCATCTGCTGTTGCTTTTTCTGTTTGTGCTTGGATAGTGACAGCACGATAACGATTAGGCGTGTGTGTGTAAGCACTGTGACTACTGACGCCACCCACTTTTTTAAGCATCTCTTTAGGAATCTCGCTTAAAAAGCGCGATGATTGCATCAACTCCTCTTTGCCATGAAGACGACGCATACCACAAGAAGAGAGTAATAACTGACGACGAGCACGTGTCATAGCGACATACATTAAGCGACGTTCTTCTTCTAACCCTGTTGGGTCTTCAAGGGCGCGAAATAATGGAAAGATTCGTTCTTCTAAGCCAGTGACTGCTACAAAACCAAACTCTAACCCTTTTGCGGCATGAATAGTCATCAGGTTGACTTTGTCTTGCGTACCCTCTTCGTGTATTTCACCAGCATCGAGTGCCGTCTGTGCTAAAAATAGCGATAACGGATCTTCATTAACAAGATCCTCAGGTGTGTCTTCACTAATGCGATACTGGGCTGCAGCATTCACTAGTTCTTCTAGGTTTTCTTTGCGACCTTCGCCTGTTAATCCATCTTGACCATAAAAGTCCCACAAGCCAGAATCACGCACAATGCGTTCCATTAGTCCATCGAGCGATCCTTCGCGTAATAAGTGCCACCCCTCAAACAAACTCAAAAAAGCATTCGCTCCCAATAAAGCCTTACCTGATAATCCACCCTGTGTCACCATTTGACGCAAGCTAGTAAGTAACCCTAACTTATTAACACGCGCATGAAGCTGTATTTTTTCTAGCGACTTATCACCAATACCACGCGTGGGGGTGTTGATGACACGGGCAAAGGCGGCATCATCTTGTTCGTTGAGTAATAAACGCGCATATGCAAGGGAGTCTTTAATCTCGGCACGCTCAAAGAATCGCATACCGCCAGTAACTTTGTAGGGAATACCTTCGCGCGTTAACACCTGCTCAAGCACACGGCTTTGATGGTTAGAGCGATACAAAATCGCGCTATTTTTTAACATTTCACCCAGACTATGCCATTGACGTAACTGAGTAATAACATAACGCGCTTCGTCGAATTCATTAATGGCGCAATAGTGTACAACTTTGTCACCTTGCGCTTCTGCTGACCAGAGGTTTTTGCCCATGCGCCCTGTGTTATTGCTAATGACAGCATTAGCAGCATTCAAAATGGTTTGTGTTGAGCGGTAGTTCTGTTCGAGTCGAACCACATCACAAGGCATCATGGTTTCGACAAAGTCTTTGATGTTGGCAACTTCTGCCCCACGCCAACCATAAATAGATTGGTCATCGTCACCCACCACAAACACACCACAGGCATCCCCCGCCAATAGTTTAATCCACTGATACTGCAAGCGGTTGGTATCCTGAAACTCATCGACCAAAATTTGGCGAAAGCGTCCTTGATAACGATTAAGCAAACTCGCGTTATTGGCTAATAGCTCGTAGCTACGTAGCAAAAGCTCAGCAAAGTCAACTAAGCCACTGGCTTTGCATTGGTGTTCGTAGGCTTCGTATAATGGCAACCAAGGCAGATTACCATATACTTTCGTATCAGCTGAACGACGACCCGCATCTTTTTCATGACTAATGAGATAAGCCAACGTTTTACTCGATAAGACTTTATCATCAATTTCGTGCTCACGTAAAATACGTTTGCATAAACGTTGCTGATCTTCACTATCAATCACCGTAAAAGCAACTGGCAACCCTGCCTGTTCGTAATGCAAGCGCAGCAAGCGGTGCGCAATACCATGAAACGTCCCCATCCACACCGAACCTGACCATGGAAAAGCACTTGCCAAACGCGCACGCATCTCGCCTGCTGCTTTATTGGTAAAGGTCAGTGCTAACACCTGCCCCGGACCATAGTTTTTATGCATAAATAAATATAAAAGTCGCGAAATCAGTACTCGCGTCTTGCCACTACCAGCCCCTGCTAATACCAAAGCGTAGGGTAAATCAGAGGTGACTGCTGCTGCTTGGGCATCGTTTAAACCATCGAGCCATGGAGATACGCTGTGCATTAAATTCTCGCTACACCTGAATCTACCGCTGCTTGATGCACTGCTTGTGATACACGCTCACGCAAACGACTATCATTGGCTTTAGGCAGAATATAATCGGCACCAAAGCTCAGACTTGTTAAGTTATTCGCTACCAATACCTCTTCTGGCACAGGTTCGTGTGTGAGGCTAGCAATCGCATCTACTGCTGCTAATTTCATCGCAATATTAATCTCCTTACTGCGTGCATCTAATGCACCACGGAACAAATAAGGAAAGCATAATACATTGTTAACTTGGTTCGGGTAATCACTGCGACCTGTGGCAATAATGACATCGCTACGCACCGCACGCGCTATTTCTGGACGAATTTCTGGGTCTGGGTTTGCCATCGCAAAAACCACAGGATTCGCTGCCATGCTCGCTAGCATTTCTGTTGTAAGGATATTGGGTGCAGAAACACCGATAAACACATCAGCATTTACCATTGCATCCGCAAGGCTACGCGCCCCAGTATCGGCAGCGAACTGCGCCATATGGGGTGGTAAGTCGGTCATGCCTGTGTGTAATACCCCAACCTTATCGACAACCAACACAGTGTGCTTTTGCGCGCCTAAGTCGAGCAGTAATTTTAACGATGCTGTACCTGCAGCACCCGCACCCACCAATACAATGCGCACATCAGCTAGGTTTTTATTGGCAATACGCAAAGCATTGGTTAAGCCAGCCGCAATGACAATCGCTGTACCATGTTGGTCATCGTGAAAAACAGGAATATCTAACATTGCTTTTAAACGATCTTCCACCTCGAAACATTGTGGAGAAGCAATGTCCTCGAGGTTAATGCCACCAAAACTCACCGCAATATTGGCAATAGTGCTAATTAAAGCCTCTGTATCAGTCGTATCCACTTCGATATCAATCGCATCAACCCCTGCAAAGCGTTTGAATAGTAGTGCTTTGCCTTCCATCACGGGCTTAGAGGCAAGCGCACCTAAATTACCCAATCCTAAAATTGCTGTACCGTTAGAGATAACCGCTACTAAATTACCCTTCATGGTGTACTTATAAGCATCACTTGGATTGGCGGCAATGGCTTTGACAGGCTCAGCAACACCTGGGCTATAGGCAAGCGTTAAATCACGTGCGGTTTCAGCTGGCTTGCTCAGTTCAATCGACAACTTACCTGGGGTTGGGTATTGATGATAGTTAAGGGCATCGGTACGCAAATCGCCCATAGCAGGTGGCACAGGTGAAGAGGGCACAGGCTTGGCTGTGGGCTGCTCTGTAGGCTCTTCACCCAATAGTCCGTTTTCTAATACATCTTTAGCGGAATTAAGGAGTTTGTTCCAGTTCATTTAGTAACCCTATTATTATAGTAAAATAAGCACATTATGATTTTTGTTGATACTCAAAATGCGACACAGCATGAAGGGTATCATGCGCTTGTTGCTGTAAGCTTTGTGCTGTTTGTGCAATGGCACTCACCATCTGCGTATTTTCACTGGTGCTACGATCAACACCATTCATTGAACGAACAATATCTTGTAGTGCAACCTCTTGCTTTTGCGTTGTGCTCGAAATATCGTTCATCGTATGACGCAAATGTTGAGTTTCGTGATTGATCGTCGATAAGGATACTGACACAGCATCAACCAATTGCGTGCCATCAACAACCTTTTGAATCGTTCCTTCGATTAGCCTGCGGATATCGCCCGAAGCTTCTGCCGACTTTCCTGCCAAAGCACGGACTTCGCTCGCAACGACGGCAAAGCCACGACCATGCTCACCCGCACGGGCAGCTTCGACAGCGGCATTGAGTGCTAATAGATTCGTCTGGAAAGCAATGCTATCAATCAGGGTAACAATCTGTGCCATTTGCTCACTTTCTTTGCGCATTTCTTGCATGGCAGCAACGGTTTTGTGCATCTGCTCATTGGCATTTTCTAACAGGTGTTGTTGTTTGTTGGTAAAGTCTTCTGCTATTTTGACGCTTGCACGTACCTCTTTTAAGCCCTCGTTCGAAGCATCAATATTAGCACGCACGGTATGCACTGCTTTTTCTTGCGATTCGGTGCGCTGTGCTAAATTATTATTATCGTTAGCGACATCATCGCTAGCATTCATGACTTGCTGTGCTGTCTGTTCGATTTCTGCTACAAACTGCGCCATATGTGCTTGGCTATTGTTAAATGCATTCACTAATGTTGCTAACTCTCCATCCGCCGAACTCATCACATGAGCAGTAAGCTTGCCCTGAGATTGTGCTAGGATCGCTTTCGTTAACTCACCAATAATCGTTTCTAAGGTGCTTAATGTCCGATTGATACTATTGGTCAGATTGGCAAGTTGACCGTGAGACTGTGATGTAATTTGCGCGGTGAACACCCCTCTGCTTGCCAAACTCATCGCTTCTTCAATTTGCTGGAAGGTATGCTGGAAGGTATGTTGCATTTTGAGTACAGAGGCATCCACCTGCTGACTCAAATGTCCATTATTTTTGTTATTCATGCGTACCGAGAAATCACCAATCGCAATTCCCTGCATGACATAATCTAGAGATGCCATGGTTTCTTTAATCTGACTGGCACTGGCGTTAACCGCTGTTTTCATTGTGCCTAAATCACCTTTAAGATCACTGGTAACCAGCTGTGTAAAATTACCGCTGGCGATATTGGTAACCACTGTATTCACCTGACCAATACTTTCTTGCAAGGTTTGCATCAGATCATTAAAGGCATCTGCGGTCTGTCCTGTTTCATCGGCATATAGATGTAAGACACGATAGCTAAAGTCTTGTGTTTCACGAATTTTTGTCGCAGTCTGTGCAAGTGAGTGAGCAGAGCGACGAATACTTTGCGATAACAACAAGCCCAGACCAATTGACACAAAAACAGCCAAAAAGGTCAATAAACTCAGCATCCAAATGGCTTCATCAGAAGTGGTTTCTGTTTGTATAAATTTCACTTGTCCAGCATCAACGCTCGACTGAGCAAGCTCATTCAGTGCTTTATCCAATTTATTACCTTGATCACGCAGCTCATTTTGTACAAAATTCATGGCTTTTTCAGATTGCCCCATTGCTTCGCCATTTGCCATCTCAATCAATTGTAGGCTCATTTTATGATAACCTTCCCAGATTGTCTGAGTTTCTCTGAGTCGTTGACTTGTATCTGCCGTATAGTAGAGTGGTTCGGCGAGTTTTAGGTTTTTAGCAACCCCTTCACGTCCACGCGCAAGCGTTTCGATGGGCTTTTTACGCAAGGCTTCAGTCTTTGCACTCAAATAAGTACGCTCTGCTCGCTGAAGATAAAGTAAATCTGTCAATGCTTGTTTAACAAATAATGCTGCAGCCATATCTTTAGTGTATAGCTCTTGCATAAGCTTATACTGTTGGTTTATTTGATATAAACCATAACCACTTGCTATTGCCGTCATGATAGAAATGAGAATAAAACTACTGAGTAGTTTGGCGCGTAAATTCAGATTCAAAAACCACATAATCACATTCCTATTTCAAAGTGTTCGTCGTTAGCACCTTTTTCATTATAACAAGTTTTTTTTAACACTATTTTAATGTTCAGAAAGAAAGATGATATCTGTAAAGTTTTTATTCAGAAAAATTAAATAAAGCGAAACAACACCTGCTCAAAATATTGTACTTTGCCATCGACAACATGCACGCCTTCACTTTCCAACAGCTGCTGCTTGCGCTCGCAGCCAAAGACATAGTTGCCGAGTCGTCCGTCACGATTTACCACCCGATGACAGGGTACAACAATCAGATTGGGGTTTTTATTCATGGCTGTCCCAACAGCACGATAAGCTTTCGTGCCGAGTGCGTGCGCGATTTCGGTATAGGTGGTGACTTTGCCTGTGGGAATTTGCTTAAGCAGATCGTAACAGGCTTGTTGAAAATCCGTCACTATATGACCTTAATCCTGCGTAAACAGGTTCAAAATGGTTGCCGAATCTGTCCATACACTGAGCGCATCCTCATCACCAAAGACACTATCGGCAAGCGCACGTTTTTTATCTTGCATCACCAAAATCTTTTCCTCAACCGTATTTTCGACAATGAGCTTATAGACAAACACAGGCTTGTCTTGTCCAATCCGATAAGCACGATCGGTAGCTTGCGATTCTGCTGCAGGATTCCACCAAGGATCGTAATGGATGACGGTGTCAGCTGCTGTTAGGTTTAAACCAACCCCTCCAGCCTTTAAGCTAATCAAAAAAACCTGTGCATCACCATCAACAAAAGCATCAATCGCTTCTTGGCGGTTGCGTGTCTGTCCCGTTAACTTGGTAGTGATAATGCCTTCGCCATTCAATCGTTTTTCAATAATACCGAGCATGGTAGCAAATTGCGAAAACACTAAAATCTTGCGCCCTTCTTCTGTTAGTTCTTGCACCATTTCAACCAACACTTCCAATTTAGCAGAATGTTTGACCTTTTCGGCAGCAGGAATTTTGACTAAACTGGGATCGCAACAGACTTGACGCAATTTAAGCAGCGCATCCAAAATTTCGATATGACTGCGCTTGAGCCCCTTTTCTGCCATGAGTTCGCGCACCCGTTTTTCCATCGACAGACGTACACTGCTATACAACTGCCATTGGGCTTTTTCTAAGCTCACACGCTGAATTATTTCCGTTTTCGCAGGTAACTCTGTGACCACTTCCGCTTTAGTACGACGCAACATAAAGGGTGATACGCGCTGTGCGAGCCTGTTCTGGCACTCTTGGTCACCATGCTGCTCAATCGGGGTGCGATAGCGTTTCTTAAATTGCGCCTCATTCGCCAAAAAGTTGGGCATAACAAAGTCAAATAATGACCAAAGTTCACCTAAATGATTTTCGAGCGGTGTCCCTGTTAGGCACAAACAATGCTCAGTTTTGAGGGTGCGGATGACTTGCGCCGTTTTTGCTTTCGGGTTTTTAACATACTGGGCTTCATCGACAATCACGCTATGCAGCTGAATATGTTGCCAAAAATCACCATCACGCTGAATGAGCGCGTAGCTTGTGAGTACGACCTGCGATGTGTCAATCTGAGCTTTCAATTCGGCACGCGCTGCACCATCAAAACGTAATGCCGATAAGCTGGGGGCGAACTTAGCCAGCTCCGCCATCCAATTACCAACAACACTAGTGGGGGCGATAACTAGGGCTGGTTTGGTCAACAAACCTAATTCCTGTTGCTTGAGCAAATGGGCAATGATTTGTAAGGTCTTGCCTAATCCCATATCGTCTGCCAACACACCGCCTAAGTTGTGTGTGGTTAAAAAGTGCAGCCAGTTTAGCCCTTGTTGTTGATAATCGCGCAAGGTCGCTTGTAAGCCTGTCGGTGGCTCGATGGGGTCAATGCCCGTGATGCTTGCGAGTTGACTAATCATTTTACGCACAGCTTGTGCATTTTTACCTTTAACCGTTACCGCATCGCTGTTTAAGCCCATAACATCGAACTGATTCAGGCGTAACTGTCCATCGTGGTTAAATGGTCGGTCATAAAGCTCGGTAATGGCTTGCATAATCGGGCTAAGAAGTGCAACAGAAATACGCACAAAACCGCCATCGGGTTTTTCGAGATAAATATCCCCTTTCTTTGGCAAGTCCTGTCCGCGTGCGAGATAATTCAATAACAAGGGTAAAATTGGCATCTCGCCCGCACTGGTACTGACAGTAGCACCAAGGGCATAATCATTTTCATCATCGATCAGATTAACATGTACGCCATCGCTGATATCAATATTCGTTAAATTTGAGTCCTCAATCTGAATCAGCCAGCCCTTTTCTTGCAACGCATTGAAATGGCGAACATAAGGCAACCAATCACGGGCATTAATATTGACTGGGTGGAGGTATGGGGGCATAAAATAGTCAGCATTGACAACATCTATAGAAATTGGAAATAAGATCAAGCCAATATCCAACAATGCAAAAGAACACGCCTCTTCGAAACGCAAATCACGCTGAATGAGCCTTGTTCTTGACTCACTTTCAATCTTCACAATCTCTGGCTCAGTTTGTACTACGGGCTTTAAGTCAACATCGTCATAACGAATCGACAAAGCTGCCACTAAAGGTGGTACTAACTGTGTTACATTGCGCAATCCAAGTGTTTTTAGGGTCAATACTGCTATGGGTTGATGCACTTCCAAACTTGGCATAGCACTGCTCGGCAGTGGTGGTAAAGCACGAATGACATCGTATAAAGGCGACCAGTAGTTGTACACCGTTTTTTGCGTTAACCAGATAGGCTTAAGCAGTTTATCGAGTATTTCAGTAGGAAATGGGGTTATTAAGGGAATTAAATAACAGGCATCCGTGTCATCATCGTTGCGTATAAGATAGGGCGGATGGGTTGGAATCATTGACAATGCTACCAATTCAGGTGCTAAATCGCCTACCATTGCCCATTGTTGTTGATCATTTTCTTGCCATGAAAAACTAACAGTGATTGGCGACTGCATCGTTACAGGGATAAGCTCTCCCTGTTGTTGGATTAACATCTCAGGATTGCGACGCTCGATAAACAAGCGATTCATCAGCAGTAACTTACGCACAATAAAATCGCCCATACTACCCGTTAAATAATAACTACTGCTGACTAAACGCCCTGCTGAAGCTTTAAATAGACGCGCAATTTCAAGATCAAGGTCAGTTATAAAAGACGGGCGAGAATAATAATTATAGGACTCATTGTAACGATTTATATCATTAACTTTAGTACGCTTATTACTCCAGCTACCGTCTTTTGCGCGACGGGTTTTGAAGGGTTCAGCTAAGTGTTGCGACCCTTCTTGTTTGATGATCCACAGCAGACATTCTTCAGTGTTATCCATTTCTGACGACAACTGTTGCAAATAATTTTTGCTTTCGCGATAAAGCTCATCGAAATAACGACAGATGGCATTCCTTTCTTCTATCTCTTTTTGATCACTTGCTGATAAAGGTTGTGGGGTTGTTACAATTGCAGACTGAACAGGTGCTAACTCAACATCACCCTCTATTACTTGGCGTTGCGCTTCAAACAGCAACACCGCCACCGTGTGCTTACAGTTATGAGCAACAGGACAAGAGCAGTTGCCCGAAAAAGTTACCCTGCGTTGTGCGCCATCACCCGAAGCACGCACAGCAATACCTTGTGAATAAGGCATTCGCTTTGTTCCCTTAACCTTGCTCCAAATGATATTTTGCTTCCATTCAGCTTCCATAACATCTCTTGCAGCGTAGGGTTTAGCTTTGCGGATTTCGCTAGCAGGGAAAGCTTGGATAACATCTTTTTCGGTAAAGTAAATCATAGTTCGTAAAAAACTCTTTAAGGGTTAATGCTTGGCAACAAGTGCTGAACAGACTTTTATTTTTGTACCGTTAGATTACTGACAACAGTGTCTAACTGCGTATCAGCGTTATATTATAATGTACCATCTAGGCTTATTTGTCATAAAAACTAAGAGAATCATCGCATGGATTGGCTATCACAGGGATTATTGCTCGTTGTATCGCTTGTTGCTAATGCCTTTTCGGCTTTGGCAGGCGGTGGAGCTGGGCTATTACAGTTTCCTGCTTTGCTGTGGTTGGGTTTGCCGTTTGCTGTTGCCTTGGCGACACACAAAGTAGCAACTGTTGCCCTAGGTGTTGGTGCGAGTATTCGTTATTTAAAAGCTGGCACGCTATCACTCGGTTTTTCGATTTTTATTTTAGCTTTTGGGTTACCAGGTGTTTGGCTAGGCGCAATATCTGTATTGGCACTACCTGAGTTTTGGCTATTATTTTCGCTAGGAATTTTAACCGTCATCATGGGGCTTTATTCTGTTTTTAACCCCAGTATGGGGTTACAGTCGCGCGTGATAACAATAAGGCTAAGGCATCGTTTTATTGGCGGTTTAGGATTATTTTTAATTGGCTTTTTGAATGGTTCTTTAACCTCTGGCACTGGGCTATTCGTGACACTTTGGCTGGTGCGTTGGTTTGGCTTAGATTATAAACAAGCGGTCGCTTATACCTTGGTATTGGTCGGTTTCTTTTGGAATGGACTGGGTGGCTTGACTTTGGCACTTGTTGGCGAGGTAAAGTGGGACTGGATACCTGTATTGCTGTTTGCTTCGCTGGTCGGAGGGTATTTGGGGGCGCACTGGGCATTGCTCAAAGGTAATTTATGGGTTAAGCGTGCCTTTGAAATCGTCACCATCTTAACGGGATTAAGTCTGTTGTGGCGAGCTGTTAATCTTGCTATCTGACTGATAAAGTACGACTGCATCTCGCCCTTGTGCTTTGGCTTGATACATGGCTTCATCAGCATATTTACTCAGTTCAAGTTGACTTTTACCATGTAAAGGATAACAAGCAATACCAATGCTTGCCGAAATGTTCAATTCGTAATTATCCACTACAAACGTTTCTCTTAATGTATTGCGTATTTTATTAGCAATCTGTAAGGCATCATCATGCTGGCGAATGTGTGGCAATAGCACTACAAATTCATCGCCACCAATACGTCCAGCAGAATCGGATGCTCGCAGGCTCACTTGAATTCGCTCTGCCACCAATTTAAGTAGCAAATCACCCACAGCATGCCCATAATTATCATTAACAGGCTTGAATTTGTCTAAATCAATAAAAAATAAGGCGAGTGCTTGTTTATCTCGTTCCGCCATTGCCAAAGCACGCGCTACCCGATCATCAAATAGTGTGCGATTAGCAAGTCTTGTTAATGGGTCGAAGTGCGCTAATTTGGTAATTGTTTCTTCGGCATGCTTACGGGCGGTAATATCGTAGAGCGTACCAATACTGGCAACTCGTCCCATATAATGAAAAATATCTGTTGAGATTTCAACCCAACGCATCTCCCCCGCTTTGGTTAGTATTCTGAACTCATACGATTTAATGACAGGCTTACCTGCCATACGCGCTTGAGCGCGATCATAAATCAGTGTTTGATCATCAGGATATGCGACAAGCTCAAAAGGCATGGTTAATAATTCTTGTTCCGAATAGCCCGTTAATTGGCTCATACCATGATTTACGCGTTTAAAACGATTATCCTGCAACACATATAAGCCCGCAGAGCTACTGTTGACTAATACACTTATCTGTTCTTCACTTTCAGCAAGTTTTATTTGGGTTTCATTCAGTTTTCGTATTGTTGCTGATAATCGCCTATTGCTACGTACAATAACAGCGGCAACACCCCCTACCAATAATAATAGTGCTAAAAATATTACTAAGACATGATATAACCACGATAAGTCAGCTTTATCTTGCGCATCTGGGTCATAGATAAAATCAGCTAGTGAGTAAGAGTTAGGTGCTAGCCCAAGACTAGCATAGGTATCAGCAATATGCTGCCAACGATAAATATTACTATGACCAATGCTAATCACATCACTAGCAATTAACTTGCTCAGCGTCTGCGCTTCATAAAGCAAATGGGCTTTACTTTTATGCTGGCTATTATATTTTTTTAGAATGAGATCGACAATTTCCTCAGAATGCTCCAAGGCATAATACCACCCCTTAATCGTTGCAAGACGAAATGACTTAACCATCTCTGGCTTTGTTTTTTGTAATTGAGTATTGGTAAATAAAACATCACCATAAAAATCCATGCCATAGTCTTCTGGCTTAAATAGTGTGTAAGGAATCTCTTTTTCTTTCAAACTGAAGGGTTCATTAGAAACATATGCGTAAAGGGCGTCGATATGACCGTCAATTAAATCTTGTAGATGATGTTTATCGGGCTCAACCCGAAGCTTATCAAGCGAAATTCCTTCATTAATAAAAATACTTTTTAGCTCTACATCACCATCACCACCCATAAAAACGGTTTTTTTACCGACTAAATCTGAAGGATAGTGAATATCTTTGGCGCATAAAAGAACATTCGGTGAGTGCTGAAAGATAGAAGCCAATAACAAGATAGGCTTATTACGCATAAAATCTAAAACTAAACCAGAAGTTAAAATACCAAAATCAGCTTTTCCTGAAAGCACCTCAGTGACGGGGTCAATACCAATGCCACCTTCAAGCAAATGAACATCTAAGCCAGCATCGGCATAAAAGCCTTTTTCAAGGGCAGCATAATAGCCCGCAAACTGAAACTGATGATACCAGCGCAACTGAATAGTAACGGGCGTAGGATTTGCGATTGCAGAAAAGCTACTAACCATAATGGCAACTATTGTTACTAATCTATGCACGACTAAACCTACAAAATTACTTATCTGCTAACTCTAACATAAAAGAAAGGCAAATTCCTATATTGCGCTAATACCCTCATAGAAATATTCTGTTTTTAACTCAACACCCTCCTGCGCAAGCTGAGTGATTTTTATGCCATAATTCTACCCGTTATTCATTTATGAATAGCACATATCAATAAAAGGAATATTCGTCAACAACCCGCCACCTGAGCTAAAGCTCTAGGTGGGGGCTTGAGTGGAAACACGAAAGCCAGTTGTCCAGAGGGCTACGAAAGTAGCAGAAGATGGTTATAGGTCGTTAAGACTTACCAGTGAGTGCTTCCTTAGCTCACTGCTC
>CAMCGI010000029.1 GCA_945874205.1 Francisella tularensis subsp. holarctica | reverse complement strand
TGCGCAACTTCGATATTCGTAAGCAATTACTAGAGTATGATAATGTCGCCAATGATCAGCGTCAGGCAGTTTATACACAGCGTAATGAAGTGTTGGAAGCGGCAGATATTGGCGCATGGATGGCAGAGATGCGTTATGAAGTGGCTAATCTTGTTATGGATCCGTATTTACCACTAGAAAGCCTTGAAGATGAGTGGCAGTTAGATGCTTTAATTCATGCTTTACAAGAAAGCTTTGGTCAGTTATTTGATGTCAAGACGTGGGTTGCTAATGATGTACATCTTAACGAAGCGGGTATTCGTGCGCGTATTTTAGAAGAGTTACAAGCGGCATATTTTGCTAAAACGCAAGCGTTAGGTGTGGATTTAATGAATCATCTAGAGCGTGTATTTTTGTTACAAACGCTGGATAGTTTATGGCGTGAGCATTTAGCTGGTATGGATTATTTGCGTGCTGGTATCCATTTGCGGGGTTATGCGCAAAAAAATCCAGTGCAAGAGTTTAAACGTGAAGCTTTTGAAATGTTCCGTGCTTTTATGCAGGATGTGAAAGTAGAAACGGTAAAAGCCTTATCCTTGGTGCGTGTACGTAGTGAAGAAGAAGTTGCTGCATTAGAGGCAGCAGAACGCGAACATCAACCAGTATTGCACGAACATCATGATGCACCTGCTGATAGTTATGGTCATGAGCCTGTTGTTGATGCTGTATTTGGTGGTGATCCGTTGCCCGTACAAAATGTGCCCATTCGAAATGATGGTAAAATCGGTCGTAATGATGCCTGTCCATGTGGTTCTGGTAAAAAGTATAAGCAATGTTGTGGTAAATTGGCTTAACTAGTCTGTTTATGGTTGATTTAAAAAACCCAGCAATTTGCTGGGTTTTTTATGAAGTTAATAGCTAAATTGCCTATTAAGCTAACTGAGTTATAGTGCTAAAAATGAAGCAAGCGTGTTAAAATCGACCAGTAAAATTTTTTAATTAACCTAATAGGTGATTTTATGAGGGATAAAAATTTCTCTGATACAAACAAACAAATTGCTATGCAGCTTTCTATTTATCTCGATAAAGTTACTCGCAATAAAAGTATGACATCTAGTGATCCTTTTGAGTTGCTAGAGTCTGTTTTTGAAATTTATAAAACTACTCTTGAAAAACTCGCTTTGCTTGAGCGTGACTAACTTGAGTTGATGATGTAAAATTTAATGCCCCCTTCAGCGAACGGCTGGGGGGGGTAAAAATTAAAATTACTTCCACAATAGTTGAGGGTGGTTGTTTGTTTGTTGTTGAGCTAATTGAGCCGCTGCAATTTCATTAGCAAAATTAGCTTTTTTCATTGCTTTATTAATGTCTCCTTTTTTTAAAGCATCTTCACCTTCATAAAGTGCAACGTCAACAATGTTTAGTTTTTTTCCAGATGCTTTATAGGCTTTTCCTGTTTCTGTTTTTTCATCACCATAGTTATTTTTAATTTCAGCGGTTGTCCAAGCATAACCTGCTTTTAGTGCGTCTTCATTGTTAGCACTCGCAACAGAAGCGATTGCATTAAAATTGGTATTGTCTTTTTCTAATATATCGCTAGCAGAAGCACAGTTCGTAATGCCAACAGCTAAAAAAAAAGCAAATAATAACCTATATTTTGTGTTCATTTTTTTCTCCAAAAGAAATAAGTGTGGTTTACTAAATAAGCCTTACCCAGAGACTAGTTTTTCTTATGATACAACAGACACTTAGAGATAAAAACATATTTTTATAAATTTTTTTTAGCTAAGTTTGAAATTGTTTTTACTGTACTAACTAATGTTTGTATATTGCAATATGTATTGCAAAATGCGATATTGATAATGCAATGCTTTATGTTGATCAAGTTTTATTGTAAATTTTATTTAATTTAATTTAATGTTATTAAATGATAAATTGTTTTTATCATTGTTTTTTAATAATTGGTACGATAACTGCATTAGGTAAAGGGAACTTGTCGGATTTTTTCAAAATAGTTTTTTTAAGAATTACTCCTTAATATTTTGAACATAGCCATATTTTGTATTCTATTCCGTCAAGTTCAACTCGTTAATGTCTTTGTAGACACTGTTTTTATGCTTTTATGTTGATCCTATTGTTTTCATATCGTAACCGTATTCATTTCTAATTTGACAAGATTGCTAATTATCGATATATTGTTATGTATATTTCGATTGATGCGTTTCAGCAAAGTATAATGAAAGCGAGCATACAAATAATGCAGTCCATAAAAATTCAACTTCTCACTAGTCAAGCGAATAAACTTAATTGGTGTGCTATTGCACAACAGTTTAAGATGCATTGCTTAGATGAGCAAGAGCACTATACAGATGTTGTTGTTTTTGACCCTACTTGTTATGCTTGGGATGATTTATCTGTTTTTCAGAACAATAATGCTGAACTTTATATAGTGCCAATTGTTCATCAACAAGATCAACACCATGTTCGATCTTCCTTAAGTCATCGCGCTTTCGATTTACTTTTTTATCCTGTCACAGATAATGACTTTGCTTATATGATGCAAAAAATTTATACGCATCGTTTACATCAAGAAGAAATCCAGCAAGATAGACTTTTGTTAAAAGATAAACCTATTGGTGTCAGTCTTGCTTTTAAGCAGGTACTTAAGAAAATCGAGCATGTTGCAGATACTTATCTTCCTGTATTATTAACGGGTGAAACAGGGACTGGAAAAGGTGCTATCGCTAAATATTTGCATCAGTTGAGCCAGCGTTCAGAGCATTCTTTTCATATTGTTAATTGTGGCGCTATCGCACCAGGCGTTTTAGAAAGCGAGTTATTTGGACATGAAAAAGGTGCTTTTTCTGGAGCTGTTTCTCGTCGTATAGGTCTTTTTGAATATATGAATGGCGGTACTATTTTACTGGATGAAATAAATAGCGCTACGCCAGAATTGCAAGTTAGGCTGCTTGATTTTATTCAAGAGGGTACGATTAAGCGTGTAGGATCTAACCAAGCGATTTCTGTTGATGTGCGTTTAGTTTTTGCTACTAATCAGCAGCTGCCTACACTAGTAATGAATGGAAACTTTCGGGAAGATCTTTATTATCGCATGAATGTTTACCCTGTTGATATTCCTAGTCTTAAAAATAGAAGAGAAGATATTGCTGTTTTAGCAGCTAAATTTATGGGCGACTATGCTCAAAGGCTTGGTATAAGTGATGTGAAAGCATGTGCACCAAATGTCTTACAAACAATGATTGATTATGATTGGCCAGGTAATGTTCGACAATTAGAAAATACAATTCAACGCTTGTTAATTAGTGCCAAAGGACGGCGTATTGAACTATCTGATTTACCTTCTGAGATGCGAATGAAAATGCCAAAAGCACCTAAAAACTGGCTATTTACTAAAGTTGATAATAATGAAAAGTTGACATTAAAAGAATTGGAACAACGTTATATTAATCACACTTTAACACAATGTGATGGTAATAAATCAGTAGCAGCAAAGTATTTAGGAATTAATACAACGACATTATGGCGTAAATTAAAAGAATTATCAGACGAATAAAATGAAAAACTTAGCTTGCATTTTGCATTTATAGTTGCAAAGTGCAATTATAAATATGCAATTTTTTTATTTTATAATTGTTTTTATTTTATAGTTGTTTTCTATCTTGTTGATTGTTAGTGCTTTATTTATTTGTTAATCGGATTTTATTTTTGGCATGTTGTATGCATTATAACTAAATGTATTCGTATAAAAGCCCATAATAACCATTAGAGATTAACTAATCTTACAGTCACTTATGTTGCAAGGAAAGTGGAATGATAAAACATCCAGTACTTGGTGTATATGTAAAAACAGTTGCACTTATAACGATTATCTTATCAATAAGTGTTGTGAATGCAAATACAGTAGATGAAAAAATGTTGTCTCCTGTAGATGCAGGTAAAAAAATTGCTTTTGATAAAGCAAAAGGTAATTGCTTGGCTTGCCATCAGATTGATGATGGAGAGTCTGGTGGGCAAATTGGTCCGCCCTTAATGGCGATGCAAGCACGTTATCCCGATAAGCAGAAGCTGTTCGATAAAATTTGGGGCAAACCAGGTGTTGAGTTAATGCCTGAGTCGCAAATGTTACCTTTTGGTAAAAACAAGGTCTTAACTGATGATGAAATTAATAAAGTAGTTGAATTTTTATACACACTTTAGTTTTTTTAATAACTTACTCTCTTAAGGAGAATCCTAAGTATGAAACGTAGAACTTTTCTAAAAGCTAGTCTGGCTACTGGTGCAACAGCAGTTGCAGTTAGTGCTGGTATTTTAGCACCTAATACTGTTTTAGCGGCTTGGAATGAAGCAGCCTTCAAAACTAAAAGCGTTGATAATGGTATTAGCGCTGTTTTTGGTAGCGGATCTGTAACTGATTCGGTAGATATTAAATTAAAAGCTCCTGCTATTGCAGAAAATGGCGCTGTTGTTCCTGTTGAAGTAGATGCAACATCAATGAAGGGTGTAGAGTCAATAGCTGTTTTTGCCTCTAAAAATACTATGCCACTAGCTTGTATTTATCATTTTTCTGGTGCAGCACTAGGTTTTGCGGCTGTGCGTGTCAAAATGGGTGAAACGCAGGATATCGTTGCTGTAGTTAAGGCAGACGGTAAGCTATTTAAGACTAAGAGTGAAGTAAAAGTAACCATTGGCGGTTGTGGCGGTTAATTTTTTCATACTTCATAATAACGACAATAATTTAATAAGGATTTAATAATATGGCTGATATTTCTTTCCGCTTAAAAGCAGAAAACAAAGGCAATGCTTACGAGATTAAAGCATTATTTAAACACCCAATGGAGTCTGGTGTTCGTAAAAACAAAGCAACGGGTGAGATTTATCCAGCTGATTTCATTAACGAAATTACGGCAAAATTAAATGGATCGTCTGTCATGAATGCTGAGTGGTCTGGTGCGGTTTCGCAGAATCCATTTTTAGCTTTTCGTGTTGTTGGTAAGGCTGGTGATAAGTTGGAAGTTTCTTGCACATCCAATAAAGGTGATGCAGGCATACAAGTGATTGATTTTGCTTAATTAGCTTTTCTGTTATCGGTGCATGCTATTATGCATCGATTTCCAGTTCTTTTCTATACCCATTTTGGGAACTTTATGATGAAAAACAAACTGCTCATAACAACATTGTTACTATCTTTTTCTGCTGGTATTTGTTCTGTAAGTGCGGCGACTGATCCAGAGGCTGATCGTAAAAAATTAGTTAAGTATTTTATGGATATGAATGGGTCAATTTTGTTTGAAGGTTATCCATTAAAAATTGATGATTTTCGTTTTGGATCTAATATCTTTGATCCTGATAAATATGCCCAGTTTCAATCTGCAGAAGAGTTTCCACCTTATATGGAACACGTCGAAGCAGGTGAAAAGTTATGGAAAAATCCTTTTGCTAATGGCAAAACCTATAGCAGTTGTACCGATTTTAGTGGTGATGTGAAAAGCATTCGGGCTCATTATCCTCGTTTTGATGATGCTCGTGCAGAGGTGGTTAACTTAGATCAAGCCGTTAATGAGTGTCGTGTTGCCAATGGTGAAAAAGAATATAAATACGGCAGTAAAGATAAAGATTTAGATAAAATTACTGCTTATTTGGGCTATGAAGCACGCGGTCAGAAATCACAGGTGGTAATTAATTCTATTGGCGCTCTTGATGCTTATCAACTAGGCGAAATGATTTATCATACTCGTCGTGGTCAATTGAATCAATCTTGTTCAGGTTGTCATATTACAAGTACAGGTCGTCGTATTCGTTCTGAATTGTTATCGCCAATTATTGGTCATACAACGCATTTTCCTGCTTATCGTTCGAGTGCGAATGATTTAGTGAGTTTGCAAAAGCGTTATGTTGGTTGTATGGAATCTGTGCGAGCTTATGCTTTTAAAGCCAATAGTAAAGAGTTAAAAGCACTTGAATTCTATGAAAGCTATATGAGCAATGGTTTGACGGTAGACGCGCCTGGTTATCGTCCGTAATATGTTTTGCCATATTGAGACATGAAGCAAACCGACCTTAATATGGTCGGTTTTTTTATCGGCAATTAAGTTTGATCCATAAAAAAAGCCCACGATAACGTGGGCAAAACTTTAGTTGGGGTTGCCAAAGTGACTTTATTAATCGGTAAATGCTGCTTTTTCTTTGTTTAATGAGTAAGTCCAAGGAAGATTAGCATTTTTCCAACCATTGACGCTGCGTGTGCCTTCTTTAGATTTATCGCCTTCAAAGCCTTCAATCGCACTCCAAACATTGGTATAGCCAGATTTTGCCATGAGGTCAGCAGCGCGTGCAGAACGGTCGCCAGAGCGACACATCAGAATGATATTGGCATCTTTTTTGCCAGCCATACCTTTTTTAGCAAGTAAATCTTCAACCTGACCCACAAAGCTAGAATTAAAATTGCGCTTATATTCCTTTGTTTTATCATCCCAACTAGAATAGTCATAGTTTAGATAAGGGATGTTCGCATCGATAATGGGCGCGTAACCAACAAAATGTAATTCAGGAATGGTTCTGATATCGACGAGTAGCGTATTAGCATCATTTTTGGTTTTGATGTCGTAAACTTCTTGCGGTAATAGATAGTGTTGCGCTTCAAAACGCTTAGGCTCTGGTACTTGCTCTGGTGTAAGTGTGACCGCAAAAGCAGGCATGGCAATTGCTGTTGCTAAGAGTGTACTTAATACTGTTTTTTTCATGATATATACCTTTATATGGTCGTATGTTATTGAATTTTAATGTAAGAAAAGCCTTGCTCTTCTAGTGCTGCGAGTTCTACAACACCAGAATTCACAATTTTAACATTTTTGTATACTTTGTTGTCTATGTCGAATTCACGCGTTGTATTGCCGCAAACAAATAACTTAACACCGCGTGATTGTAGGGAATCAATGCGACCTTTCAGCTCTTCACGTTTTTTGGCAAAGGCTGCATCTTCTGCAAAAGGTGTTTTTGCCAGTTTGTCATCGGTAACAAAACGCGCACCACCTGCAACAAAAACAATGCGAACGTCATAATCAGATAACTCTTGCTCGTAAGCATCAAGCATATTGTTTACGGATGTGATCGTTGCTGAGTAACGTGTAGGATCGCTAAAATCGACGTGATAAACCACCTTGTGTCCACCTGCGGCAAATACCTGAGAAATTAAGCCAAACACTAAAAACAATGTTGTTAATATTTTTTTCATGAGATTTCATCCTAAAAAAGAGCCAGCAAATAACGACTGACTCAAGGGGTAACACATTAAAAATTTGAAGACTCAGCTTCTAAGTAAGCAATACTGACCCACTGTTTAACGCCATGCTCGTAGTCTTCTGTACCCTTTGCATACTCAGTCATAAATGGATCTGCTTTGACGGCATTTACCGCATCGGTCATGCTTTTTCCAGCCTTTTGCGTTGCGGCTGTGATGTTGTAAACCGTTTCAAATAATTTGATTTCTTCATCAACGAGGTGTTTACCCATTTTTCCATGTGCTGGGAAGAAGTTATGATTTGGCATTGCTGCCTTAATTTTTTTCAGGGTTTCAATCCCTTGCACAAAACTACCCTCACCATTACCCATGCCAGCAAGACGGCGCTCCATTACCACATCACCCATATGAACAATGCCTTCACCTTCAATTTCAACAAGCATGTCAAAAGGGGTATGCGATTGACCAAAATGATGTAGTTTTAGGCTAACATTGCCAAAATTTAAGACATCACCAGCTTTAACATGAGTGTTTGGTGCAACGACTTTTGTCCCAATTGTGGCGTTTTTAGTCGCAGAAAGCGCCATTTGAATCCACTCTTCACCGAGTACGTTTTTGATTGCTTCAGCTACTTCTTTGAAGGCATAAATCGGTGCGCTAGGATAGGTTTCGGCAAACGCCTGATTACCCATCCAATGATCACCGTGGTAGTGCGTATTAATGACCGCAACAACAGGCATATCTGTTACCGTCTTAATCATGCGAATTGCCATCTGTCCAATTTGTACTGACGCAGACGGATCGATAACAATCACACCTTTGTTAGAAAGGATAAACATGATGTTGGTAAAAAAACCTTTGTTTTGAACAGAAGGAAATTTGCCTTGCTCTGCTGGAATGTAATAAATTTTGTCATTAATTTTGCGCGGAGTAACATCGTTAACAGTAGGTCCCATTAATGCCTTGTTAGCATCAGCAGCCAATGCTGATTGTATCAGTAAAGTTGGTGTTAATACTGCGGCAGTGGTGACACCCATTAAACGTTTTAATAAATCACGACGAACGCGATTAACCATATCTTGTTCCATATTCCTCTCCTTAGTTGTGCTTATTGACAGGTGATTTAGGGTCTAATAAGAATGCTGTAATATCAGCAATTTGTTCAGGTGTTAACAAATGTCCCTTACCACCAAAACGTGGCATTAAAGAACAAGGATTTGTCGCCTTGGCGCTATAAATTTTGTCGTAGGTGTACTTAATCATTTCTGGTGATTTACCACGCAAACCATAATCAGTCAGACTTGGTCCCATATTGCCTGCGCCCGGGAACCCCGGATCAATTGCATGACAGGCATAACAGTTAGCACCATTAAGGTGTTTGGGATCGTCAAAATCCGCAAAACCAATACGACCACCATGTGTATCTTCAGACCAAAATTTACCTTGCTTCCAATCACCGTAAAGCTGGTTGTTCGCGGGATATTTGATATTTCCTTGTTCGTAATCGACAATTTCTTTGGCTTGAGCATCGGTTGGTTGATCTTTAGTGGCATTGCAAATCGTTAAGGTTTTATCATTAACAACGCGTTCGTTAAAGGCTTCTTTTCCATCGTAAGGATAAGCTTCTTTGGCTGCTTTTAAATAGTCTGCTTCAGTAATCACAATCGCGTCAGATTGTTTTGTTTGGGCTACCGTTTGCGTTGCTGGTGCAGGGCTTTCTACTGTTTCTGTTTTTTTATTGTCTTTGCCGCAACCATATTGGCTAAGAACGGCAGCGGCTAATAACAAAGCCAAAGGTGTTTTTTTGGTTAATAGGTTTTTCATTTTTAATCCTTATGCGCGTGGTTTCACACCGGGAACAGCAATGGGCTGATCGGTTTTAGAAGCTTCAATGATTTGGAACATTGTCATAGCCGCGTCTAACTCAGAACCCAACTTCAACCAAGGAAATTTCATTGCCAAATTGCAACGCTCATTACGCCAGTACCAAGTGCGCACGTTAGAATCTTTTAATACGTAAGCAGGAAAGGCTGTCATCACGTGTCCCGCTGTTTTGGGGTCTGTCATGACGGGCAAATCAACGCCACGCAATTTTTGACCTGGTGTTGAGTGACAACTTGCACAGGATAAGTCCATAGAAGCACCACGGCGGTAGAAAGTATATTTACCTAATTCGTAAATACGTTTTTCTTCAGGATGAACCGTTTTAACACGGTAAGGCATGCCATTCGATTTAGAAGCAACATAAATGGTCAATGCAGCTAATTCAGAAGCAGTACCATCTTCTTCGCCCATGTTTTTGTAATGTGGCATTAAGATGTCTTCTTCTTTGAAGCCTTGCAATGTTGTCATGCAGGTGACGAGACGACCTTCTAATGTTTCAACTTTTTTCGTATCTGCAAAATAACGCGGCATTTGAGCATATGCACCGTCTAACACGCCAGCACCTAAACCAAGGTCACATTTTTCTAAATTATCATTTTTAGGGCCACGTTTCTTTTTCCAGAGATCTTCACCATCATCAATCCACATACTACCGGGATTGTCTGCCATCATGGCGCGTTGTTCTGCTCCAATATCTTCAGCGGCTATTGCTGTGCCCATTAAAAATGGAGCCACAAGAAGCAGCATTTTATTATTCATCGTTTTCTCCATGATATCATGTGGGTAGAAACCAAATCTTGTTAGTGAAAAATAATTGGGTATCTGGGTATACGGTTAATTTCATCACAAGCAAGATTTAGTTTGGTAGATAACGCGAATAGTATGCCAAAAGCACAGTTGAGCTACTTAATAAATTTTTCTTTTTATAAACAATTAGATATGTTGTTTATGTGGTGTTGTTTTTTTGTTTTATTATAAAACTTGCATTATGAGTGTTTCATTTTGCAATTAGGATTGCAAAATGAAATTTTAAAGTTGCGTAGTCTTATTTATCAGTCGCGGCGTAAAACTCCGCCCTTCAGGGCGGGGTGGATTGAAGTGTTTAGTTTAAGGCGCATCTTAACCTATTGAAATTAAATTATAAAGTATTTTAATGTGATTTCTTTCATATAAGTAGATTTTGTTATTTACGTATGATATTATAAAATATGATGTAGTGATAAATATGCCACTAAAAAATTCAAATGAAGGTGCTTAGAATATAATGTTTAATTTTTTATTAGAATTATCACTGATACTTGTCATTATATTTCTTATTTTTGTCCATACAAACAAAAGCTATAAGTTTAATCAGGTTAAAGAAGAATTATTACTCGGTTTGCAGAGACAAAAGCAACTTGAGTTTGAAAAAAATCAATGGCACGAAAATTGCCTTTCAGAACAAAAAAAAGCCAGCGATCTTACATATGTTTTATCTTCAATCGAGCAAAACTACGCAGCCAGTCTGCAAAACAATCAATCATTAAATCAAGAAATTCTACAGCTTAAACAGTCTATAAACGATAAAAATGAACTTGATCATCATGACCATAGAGAGATTAGCATCTTACTTACTCTATGGAGTGAGCACTTAACGCAAGCAATTAATCAACAATCTGGACGTGGAGATGAGATTGTTGGCATGTTAAATGCTGTATCAGAAGAAGTAAAAACCGTTGTTTCAGATTTAGATGTTAGCAAAAATATTCATCGCCTTGTTGAGTTGATTCGCGAAGGGCGAAGCGTATTGGTCGAGATGCTAACGTTACAGGGAGCAGGAGCTACTGAAAAACGCGGTACGCTACAAGCCTTAGACAAATCTGTAGAGCAAATTCAGCGTGTACAGGATATTGTTGGTGTTATGCATAATTTGACATTCACAACGCAACTGCTTGCCTCGAATGCTTCTGTTTCTGCAGCACGCGCATCGGGAGAAGAAGGACGCGCATTTAAGGTTATTGCTCAGCGTATGGCAGAGTTTGCCCAAGAAATTAGTGCTTCGGCAAAGGAAATTGGGCAAGTTGTTGTCGATTTTAGAAGCGTGTTTGATCAGAACATGAATAAAGTCCGTGAGCAGATGCAAAGCGATTTAGACTTGCTGGATATTCAAGGTAAACAAGTTGCTGATGTTATGGAAAGTCTTGTTGGATGCGTAGGTAGTGCAGACCATGCTGGTGGACAGTTGAGTGGTGCTTTAGCAAAATTAGAAACTAATGTCGGTACGGTTGTACGAAATACCATTATTGGTATGCAATATCAAGACCGAATTAGACAAGTTTTAGAGCACGTTGCCGATAGCCTACGTCATACGGGATCGTATATAGAGGCTGGCAGTGTTATCGATGTCGAGACCTTATTAAGAGAAGAAATGGCAAAGTACACCACGCAAGAAGAGCGGGAACTTTATCGTAGTAAGTTAACAGAATTAGGGTTCAGCATCGAAGAGAAAGCAGACGAAGCGCATGTTATCGATGCTGGAGGCATGATGTTTTTTTAGGCATAAGTTATCAAATGGAGACATAAGTATGAGTAAAACAATTTTAGTAGTGGATGATTCTGCGACCATGCGTGGAGCGACTGTACGGGTATTGAAGGATGCAGGTTATAGCACTTTGGAAGCTGCTGATGGTTTACTCGCATTGCAGGTGTGTGCACGCGAAAAAAACAACATTAAACTGATTCTTTGTGATGTTAATATGCCAAACATGGATGGCTTAACCTTTTTAGGTCAGCTTAAAGGAACGCCATATGGTCGTTTTATGCCCGTTATTATGTTAACGACAGAATCACAAAAAGCAAAGGTCGATGAAGGTCGTGCATTAGGTGCTCGTGCTTGGATAGTTAAGCCATTTAATGAACAACAGTTGCTTGATGGTGTTAAGCGTTTATTGATGTAGTACCGAGGTTTAATCCAATGTTCAAGCTCATTGATGGTCTGTGCATCATTAAACCAGAATCTACATTTACCATCTATGATGTAGAACATTTTGTTCATCAGATTAGAGAAAATCTGGCAGATATTCGTGTGTTTCAACTTGATCTTGGTCAAATAACGGAGTTAGATACAGCAGGTTGGCAAAGTTTGGTGTCATTACAAAAATATATTACTTCTGAAAATATACCTTTAGAGATAGTTGATATTTCTCAGGCTGTGTCGCGAATTATCAACTTATTTGGTATGCACGATCAGTTTCAGAAGATGACATATACGACAGGTAATGATTATGAAGCATAACGAAGCGACCTTACGTGATTTTAGCGAAGAGGCTGGTGAACTCCTCATTAATATGGAGGATGCTTTATTAGCAGCGCAGGATAACGGCAGTGTTGAGCGTGAAGATTTAGATGCTATTTTTCGAGCAGCACATACTATCAAAGGTGGTTCTGGTTTATTAGGCTTTAACCGTATTGTTGCCTTCACACACGTTGCAGAAAATGTGCTCGACGATGTTCGTGAAGGTAAATTAACATTAACGCCAGCACTCATTGAAATTTTTTTAGCCTGTAAAGACTATATGCAGGCTTTGGTACAAATCGCTGTTAAAGATAGTAATGATTCCAATATCCCCGATAATTTATCCGAGCAAGGGCGAAGTTTAATTGCTCAGCTAGAAAAATATCTATCCTCAGAGATTGAATCTTTAAGTTCAAAAAATTCACTTATTATGTCTAATACTGGCGATAATATAAAAAGCGGTTGGCTCATTGAAATTAAGCCCGATTTACATCTATTTCATCATGGTATGGATCCTGCTTCTTTTATCGAGTTTTTAGGGACAAAGGGTGTTATTGTTAGCATCAAAACAAATATCGATGCTATTCCTGATATTCGTAGTATTCAACCCATCGATTGCTATGTTTCGTGGCGCATTGAATATCAGGGAAACCAAACACAAACCGAAATCGAAGATATTTTCAGTTATATTAAAAACGACAGCATTATTACAATCACAGAACTTGAAGACAAGAAAACCGAACCTACAGGCTCTGCACATCAAGATCCTAAGATTGCAAAAACTAAAGAAATGACACAAAGCAAGAATAGCGCGTCCACGACAATAATCAATGCTGAAGATGCTAATAAACAAATCGGTAAAGCGCGAAGTATTCGCGTTGATGCCGACAAGATTGATATTTTAATTAATCAAATTGGTGAAATGGTTATTGCTAATGCGACGGTTGTACAACAGTCGAATCAGTTGCGCGATACGGCACTGATCGAATCAGTTGCTGTTGTGTCACGCATGCTCGAAGAAATTCGAGAAAGTGCAATGAAAGTGCGCATGGTACAAATTGGAGAAACGTTTAATCGCTTCAAACGCATTGTACACGACATTGCACAAAAATTAGGAAAGGAAGTACGCCTAGAAATTTCGGGTGGTGATACAGAGTTAGATAAAACCGTTATTGAAAAAATTGCAGACCCATTGGTTCATATGGTGCGTAATGCAATGGATCATGGCTTGGAGCCAACAGAGGGGCGACGTGCTGCGGGTAAACCTGTAGAGGGACTTATTAAGCTTAACGCTTATCATGAAGCAGGCAGTATTGCGATTGAAATCATTGATGATGGACGCGGTTTAGATGAAGACAAAATCTTTGCTAAGGCTGTTGAAAAAGGCATCATCGAACCGACAGCAAAGCTATCTAAAGAAGATATTCATAAACTGATTTTTGCACCAGGTTTTTCGACGGCTGCAGTGGTGACAGATCTATCTGGTCGTGGTGTGGGTATGGATGTTGTTCGTCGTAATATCGAAGAATTGCGCGGCATTATCAGCATTGAGTCCGAAAAAGGAAAAGGCTCTCACTTTACTATTCGTTTACCCTTAACACTTGCTATTATCGATGGTTTCTTAGTAAAAGTTGGGAAAAACTCATATGTTATTCCGTTAGAAATGGTAACCGAGTGTTTAGAGCTTACTGCCAAACATCATGATCAAATGAATGGCAATAATTATATTAATTTGCGCGGTAGCTTGTTACCTTTATTGAGAGCCAAAGAGTTATTCGAAGAAAGTGGTGAATCTCGTCGTAACAATATTGTCGTTGTACAGCTTGGTAATCATAAAATGGGACTATTAGTTGATGAGCTTCATGGTGAATTTCAAACTGTTATTAAGCCATTAGGCAAATATTTCCGCAATCAACGCTGGCTCAGTGGAGCAACCATTCTAGGGAGCGGTGAAGTTGGTCTAATTTTAGATATTCAAAGCTTGGGGAATTACGTTACAACATTAGTTAACAATACTCGCACAAAAGGAAATGAATAGGCATGTCAGAAGCACTTCAAAATAATGAATTAATGATTGCGTTGGGTTCGAGCCCTATTTTATCTGAGCGCAATAATAACACTAGGGTTGAATTTAATAAATTACAACAAATAAACTAAATTCCTGATATCTCGTTACTAATAAATGAACAACAAGATGTGATGGATGTATTTAAAAAACTCAAATACGGAGATGTAGTGATGTCAGGAATAGATAACACAATGGTAGTAGGTGAACTTCGTCGCTTGTTAGCTACGATAAAGTCAGGCGACTTGATGGCTCGAGCTGATAACAGCAACTTTCAAGGAGAGACAGCAGAGATTATGAGTCTCGTTAATGAGTTAATTAGCACAACTGCTGATTGTTCTGCTGATTCTAATATCAAAGATATATCAGATTTCTCTCAAGACATATTGATTATTTCTAAGACCGATCCTGCTGGTTATATTACATATGTAAATGATCTCTTTTGTGAAGTCAGCGGCTACAGACGAGAAGAGCTGATTGGAAAAAGACAAAGTATTATTAGACATCCTTCCATGCCAAAAGAAACCTTTATTGACATGTGGGCAACAATTCAAGCTAAACGTGCATGGGAAGGTGTCATCACAAATAGAGCAAAAAATGGGGACGAATACATCGTTAGATCCTTTATTAAGCCCACCTTAAATGCTAAAGGCGAAATTGTCGAATACATTGGTATTCGACAAAATATCACGAAAGAGATGAGCGAAGTTAGAACACTAACTGTGGGAGTGGACTCGCTACTTTCTGGTAATTTTAAAAATCAGATTACTGCTAATTTTGATAATATTATTTATACACAACTTAAAGATTCCATTAATAATACAATGTATTCTTTAGATAAAATGGTGCAAGATACACAAAAAATCATTACTAATGCAGCAGATGGTCAACTTACCTATAGGGCAAGCGATAACCAATATGTTGGTGGATACAAGGATATTGTTGGTGGCGTAAATGGTATGCTTGATATTATCTATGCCGCTGTTGTTGGTGATGGCGTAAATACGCTACTCAAGCTTTCAGGCGGCGATCTATCAACACGTATTACGACAGAGTATAAAGGTGATTACGATGTCTTTAAGCGAGCTGTTAATGATGTACACTCTTGGCTATCTGGACTCGTTGAATATGTAACCAAAATAGCAAATGGTGATATGACTGCTGAAATGCCAAAAGCTTCAGAGAATGATCAAATTCACGAATATTTAATTTTAATGCGCGACAGCATTAAGGCATTGGTTTCTGATGCTAATATGCTTTCTGTCGCTGCCGTTGAAGGTCGTTTAAGCACACGTGCTGACGCGACGAAACATCAAGGTGATTTCCGTAAGATTGTTGAAGGCGTTAATGGCACATTAGATGCTGTGATTAACCCATTGAACGTCGCTGCTAACTATGTTGAACGCATCTCGAACGGTGATATTCCTACACCAATTACCGATAACTACAATGGTGACTTTAAGACCATCAAGAACAACTTGAACCACTGTATTGGCGCGGTTAATGCCTTAGTTGCTGACGCGGGCATGTTATCCGTTGCAGCTGTCGAAGGTCGTTTAAGCACACGTGCTGACGCGACGAAACATCAAG
>CAMCGI010000028.1 GCA_945874205.1 Francisella tularensis subsp. holarctica | reverse complement strand
TTCACATTAAACCAATTAACCATCAAGATGTGCAAATAGCCAATCGCATTTATGCCATTCTCTTGTTAGCATACGAACAAGAAGTTACTTTAATGGGCATTGACGACTGTCCTGCATTAAAAGATAGTGTAAACGAGATTCAAGCACGAAATGACGTTTTTTGGGGTGCGTTTTATCAACAAGAATTGGTTGGTGTGCTGAGTTTTAGAGAGCATACACAATCAGCACAAACACAGATTATGCTGTTAATTATTCACCCAAAACATCAACGTCAAGGAATTGCAAAGTTGTTACTGGCTGAGCTTAAACGTCTGTGCTCAACACCAGCGATTAGCGTATTAACTGGATCAACAAATATACCAGCGTTATCGCTATACCTGCAATCTGATTTCGTTCCTTATCATGTACAACCAGCAGAAGCACCATTTTCACCACTTATCAGTCTGTGCTGGATACAAGATTAATTATCGTCTTATTGCCTTCATCCACTTCCATAAGTTGAGCAAGCCAGATAAAGAACCCGCAAGATAGGTCATCGCACAAGCACGCAAAATACGTTTGGCATTGTACAAGTCTTTTGGACTGAGTAATCCTCCCTGCTCAAGCAATGGCATCGCACGCTTAAAGCTTGCATCTAGCTCAACAGGTAAGGTTGTAATGCTCACCAACACACCGCCAAATTGAGAAACAAAACCAATAGCAAACGCCAATGCTGCCAAAATAGGACTATGAATAACAACCAGCAATATGGGTAAGGCAATCAATGCCCAGCCCGAAAAACGCGCAAACCCTTGTGCTCGCGTTACCATTTCGGTACGACGTTGCAAAGGTTCATAACCTTGTGCATCTTGTATGGCGTGTCCCACTTCGTGAGCCGCAGTAACAATGGCAGTTAAAGAGTTTCGATGATAATTTTCAGGAGAAAGGCGCACTACTTTTGCAACAGGGTCATAATGATCGCCGTCTTGGGTTTCTTCGACACGAACAGCATGAATTCCTTGGCTATTCAAAAGATGCGTGGCGTATTGTGCCCCGGTACCAGGTAAAGTAGGATGCGGCGCACTAAACTGCGCTAAAATCCGATGCGTATGCCACTGCGGCACATAGAGTGCCACAGCAACCAAGGCAACAGCAATGAGTAATAAAAAACTCATTTATTAGCGATTACAAAGTTAATGATTAAAGACGCATAGGCATAATAACTTGACTCACATGAATAGTATCATTATCCAGCGTATACTCAGTTAAGCAAGGCGTATTGCCTTCTTTCAAAGAAAATAATACATTCTCTGTCGGAATAACAGCAATAACTTCTTGTAAATAACGTAGGTTAAAGCCTGTCGTCATGCTATCGCCATTAAAACTTGCTTCGATAAACTCATCTGCTTCATCTTGCTCAGGGTTACTGGTTGTTAACTCAATACTATCAGGATTAATTGTGACACGCACACCACGCAACTTATCATTCGCTAAAATGGCAACACGCGACAAACCTGAACTTAACTGCTGTTTATCTACCGCTAATTTAAAAGTCATATTGACAGGAATAACACGCTGATACTCAGGAAACTTCCCTTCAATTAGTTTAACTGTCATAGTTAAATTACCCAAAGTAAGCATTAAGTGATTATGTGCTAATCCCAAAACAACATCACCTGAATCACCCAAAGCTTTTGCTAACTCGATAACGGTACGTCGCGGCACAATAAGCTGTGATTTATTGTCTTGTGATTGTTCTAACACCGTACTGGCTTTTGCTAAACGATGCCCATCGGTAGCAACTAGCGTCAAATTCGTACCTTCAAGCTCGAACAACATACCATTAAGATAATAACGAACATCTTGTGCTGCCATTGCAAAATCAACTTGCTTAATCATCATGTTCAACAAAGGTTGAGACACACTAACACTCGCATTTTGACCACTTATATCAATAATTGGAAAATTTTCGGCAGGTAAAGTCGATAATTTGTAGCGACTACGCCCTACTTTCATTAGTGCATTTGCACCATCTATTTCAAGCTGTACAGCAGCACCATCAGGCAAAGCTGATAATAAATCAAACACCTTACGTGCAGGCAAGGTAATCGAAAAATCTTGACTCGCGTGAACGCTATCCTCTAAAACAAGACGCACTTCCATTTCTAAGTTAGAAGCAGTCATAATTAAATTTTGACCCTGAATCGTTAACAATACATTACCCAAAATAGGTTGTGTATTTTTACGTTCAATCACACCAATAATCGATTTAAGCCCGTTAAAAAAAGCAGTACGATCAATTGTTAAGTTCATGTAAATTTCCAAAAAATGGTATATAAATAATAAGGTAGCTTAATTTTAACAAAAAAAACTCCTTTTGTTGTAGGTTAAATTCGTAAAATGCGCAATAAATTCGTAACATCTTCATTGACCTGTTGATTTTCAAGACGCAACTTTTCAACTTGTCGACAAGCATGTAAAACTGTTGTATGGTCTCGCTGGTACACTGCGGCAATTTCGGGTAAAGAATGAGTCGTTAATTCTTTTGAAATAAACATCGCTATTTGTCGTGGGCGTGAAAAATTTCGAGTACGCTTTTCAGAGATCAGCTCACTAATTTTTAGCTTATAAAAGTCAGCAATTGTTTTTTGAATATTATCCAATGTCACCATTCTCTGTTGGGCAGCAAATGAATCACGCAAAGCCTCTTTAACCACATCAATGGTAATAGAACGATTGGTTATTTGTGTCAATGCAAAAACACGGTTGAGTGCGCCTTCCAGCTCTCGCACATTGGCGCGGACACGTTTAGCAATAAAAAAAGCAACCTCATTGGGTAATATAATCTGACGAATTTTTGCTTTTTTTTGTAAAATGGCAATACGCATTTCAAACTCTGGTGGCTCTACTGCAATGGTTAGTCCCCACCCAAAACGCGACTTTAATCTGTCTTCTAATCCTTTAATTTCCTTTGGAAACTTATCGGATGTTAAGACAATTTTTTTATTACCTTCAAGCAAGGTATTAAACGTATGAAAGAACTCTTCTTGTGTCCCTGTTTTATCTGCAAAAAACTGAATATCATCAATAAGCAATGCATCAAGTGAACGATAAAAGTTTTTAAATTCCTCAATTTTTTGATGCCGAATCGCAGTCACCATATCTTGTACAAATCGCTCGGACGAAAGATAAACCACTTTAGCATTAGGGTTATTCGTCACAATATGATTGCCTATCGCATGCATTAAATGCGTTTTTCCCAAGCCAACACCGCCATAAATAAATAGAGGGTTGTAGGAGGAAGTGTTTAAATTACTTGCAAATTGATGTGCTGCGGCATTCGCCATTTGGTTGGCTTTTCCCTCAACAAATCCTTCAAATGTGAACTGTGGATTGAGACCAGAATTGATACCATTTTTATTATCAGATTGCGCTATTTTTTGTTTTGGTTTTTCTAATGCAGCGGGAACAATCGGTGCTTCTGGCTCGGTTAACGCTGTGCTAAATTGCCCAACATCAATGGTTAACGCCCACTGAGTCTTTGTTTCGGACTGAGCACGAGTAAAAGCATCTTGGACTTGATCCCATAACTTATCCAGAACCCAATCAAAAATAAAGCTATTAGGTGCAAGAAGTTGCAATATTTTGCGCTCTGGATGCTCATGCGCCTGCAATGGACGAATCCAAGAGCTAAATTGCTGCGGTGGCAGACTATGCTCTAAATGTCGTAGGCAATGTGACCAGAGTGTACTCAAGTAATTATTTCTCGCAAATAGAATATCATTGGTAACGCTTTGCGCAAAACCAATTCAGGAATAAAGATGTGGAATGCGCTCATTCTACCGAATAGAGGCTATGCAAAACAAGGATAAAAAACACCAGCATGCTAAGCTGGTGTTTATCAAAATAGTCTTACACTATGGGTAGTGTTTTGATGCGATTAGTTAAGCTCTTCTAGCATTATTGCATTTCTAAATCAGCTAAAATGGCATCAATACCAGCAAGTGCGCAGGCTTCATCATCCATACCATCGGCAGCACCCGAAACGCCAACGGCACCAAAAATAGTCCCTCCCGCTTCTATCGGAGCACCTCCTGATAAAAATAGGGTACCATCAGCATGCGCTAATCCTGTACTCGCTTGCGCTTTCAAATTTGATGTTTTGCTATTAAAAGCAACTGCAGTATAGGCTTTTTTCATACTGACTTGCACAGGTAAACTACCTGCCAATGTATCGCGTTGCATAACCATCGGAATACCAAAACGATCGACGACGGTTACAGCGATATTAATCCCCTTTACACGACAAGCCGCAATCGTTGCTGTTGCTATTTTGTTTGCTGTATCTAACGATAATTGTGGTACTTGCACAAATAACGGTGAAGCAGCAGAAGCCATTAATGGCAATGCTAATAGAATACTAATAATCCACTTTTTCATTGTTAAAACCTTGTTAGTTATGAATTTTAATTAATCTGAAAAATCAAACGCTTTAAATTGCTGCGTCGTTGCACGAGACTGTCCATCATGAATAAGATAATCTCGCTGTTGTAAATAAGCATCGCGAATAAAAATATAACGATCGGCAGAAGCATCAATCATATGGTCGATAGGCATAATTTTTTCGCGCACAGTTAGGATACGGGCTATTGTAAAAGGAATTCCATAATTAGTCATCATTAAGTCTAACGGTTTAGATAACGTATCACGCGCCGTAGAAGGTCCTAGTAAGGGCAAATGGATATAATTGCTGTCTAGCCAACCCCAATGAGCAAACGTTTGCCCAAAGTCTTCATTATGCGCTTCTAGCCCCATCAAGGTTGATATATCAATTAATCCTACAATACCAAAAGTGCTATTGAAGATAAAACGTGCTGAATCTTGAATGCTTTGCTCTATTTTACCTTGTAATAAATCGTTAACGATTGTTACAGGGGTTTCTAAATTGCTCACAAAATTATTTACAGCCGAACGAACAGGTTCGGCTGTAAATGCAATATAGCCTTCAGTTGTTGGTTTAATAACAGCTTTATCTAAGCCAGCATTAAAGCTTTCAACATAACGGTTATAATTTTCGTAATCGTCACTCGCCATTGCGGTGGATAAGTTTGTTAATAAAATCAAACTTGAAAACAATAATATTTTTTTCAAAATTAGTCCAAATAATTTCCAGCACCCTTGTAACGTTGTTGCCAATAGGTTTCTGCTAGGTTAGCAATAACAACATCTCGTCCTTTTCCAGGCGCATGAATAAACTGTTTATTTCCTAAGTAAATACCGACATGATCAATGTGTCTGCCTTTAGAGTCAGTGCTAAAAAAAACTAAGTCCCCTTTATTTACCTCATAAACTTTATGAGCTGATAAATATTGGTCTTCTGCTTTTCTGGGTAATAATCTGCCTACTTTTAGGTACGTATAAAAAACCAATCCAGAGCAATCAAATCCTTCTCTTGGTGAATTGCCACTTATTTTATAAGGCTTTCCTAATTGTGTTGTTGCTTCTTGCACTAAAACATAACGTGCTTCTGTATTGGGTAAGGGGTTATTAAGTACAAGATCATGATGATGTGCGTGCCTTGGGGTGCTATTGCAGCCAATCAATAGTGAGATTGTACAATAAGTTAAAAAAATTAATGCTAATTTTAAGTTGAATTTTTTTTTCATATGGGTAAGCGCCTCCTAAGCTAAATTGCGATGAAGGTTAATGATAGTCTTTGGAAGATTCAAAAATAGTTATCCAAAATAAGTATCGGCAATGACTTTAGTTTACTGAAATTAAATGACCAATGAATTTTAATTTTTTATCGTTAATTAGGCAATTTTGAGCCTGTATTTTTTTGTCTTTGTGTGTTTTGTTAATAATAATATATTCATATTTCTTGTTATTATTATTGTGTGGATGCTTTTCTGTGGATAACTTTTAACATAATTATTAATATCAATAAGTTATAGTTGTTTTTGCCTGTGGATAACTTGTGTATAACCCTGTGGACAAGCTGTGGATGAAATGTGGATAACTTTTGTTTTTTGTTACTTATCCCAACTTATCCACAAACTATCCACAGGTTATCCACAGACTTATCCACAGGCTGTTAATAAGTTTATTTTTACTTTTGTACTATTAAATCAACTTGTTAAATGATAAAAGTTCTTTTTTCTTTATAAATAAGATTGATTCTTATTTAGTTGGTTTGTGTTGTTGTCATTGAGGAGAAATGGTGTTTTTGGGTCATTAAAAAACCGCCTATAAAGGCGGTAGCTGAGTTTTAATCAATTGGATTGGGTTACGTCAATACATTGCCTAATCGTGCCACTAGCTGGCTATTTTCGCTGTAGTCGACAGGGCAATCAATAACCGTTACGCCTTGATGTGCTAATGCGGTATTAAGAACACTTAATAGTTCATTTGCAGCATTGACTCGAACGCCAACAGCACCAAAAGACTGTGCCAGTTTAATAAAATCAGGATTATTAAATTCAACATGGGACGTACGACCAAATTCACGCTCTTGCTTCCAGCGAATAAGCCCATAACCTGAATCATTCCAAATCAGTATTACCAAAGACAAGCCTAATCGAACAGCCGTTTCTAGCTCTTGCACATTCATCAAAAATCCAGCATCTCCTGTCACAGCAACTGCCGCCCTATCGGGGTAAGCGAGTTTGGCTGCAACGACACCAGGTAAGGCAATACCCATGCTCGCCATACCGTTAGAAATAATGCAAGTATTGGGGACTTCGCAACGGAACATACGTGCCATCCACATTTTATGCGCCCCGACATCACAAATAGCAATATCATCAAGCTTCATCGCTGTGCGCAAATCCCAAATAATTTTTTGAGGTTTTAAAGGAAAAGCGGTGGAATTCGCATGTATTTTCATTTCTTCAATGAGTGATTGGCGTAGATGACGATAAGGCGATAGATCACGTTTAGGTGTATTGTCTTTCCAAACACTATGCTGGTGTGCCGTTTGCACTAATAGCTCTAAATTGCGCTTAATATCACCTAATAATTCGACTGCTGGTAAGTAGGCATCATCAACTTCAGCTGGTTGGCTATCGATATGAATAATAATGCGCTCACGTGTTGGATGCCATGCGTGTGGATGATATTCTGCCATATCAAACCCAATACAAACAATGACATCAGCGACATCAAAGCCACAATTATGATAGTCACCTGACTGTAATCCTGCACTGCCAATAGCAAGCGTATGTTTAAATGAAATAACACCTTTTGCCATAAAAGTGTTCACAACAGGAATATGAAAACTCTGTGCAAAATCGAGTAATTGTTGCTCAGCGCGCGCACGAACGATGCCATTTCCTGCCAAAATAAGAGGGCGTTGTGCTTGCTGTAGTAAAGTGAGTGCTTGTTCACGTACCTCAGGATGTGCTCCTGAGCGCAAAGGTTCAGAAACAGGCAAAGGGGTCGCATTGGTTTTCATTTTGGCGATATTTTCGGGAAAGTCAATGAAACATGCCCCTGGTTTTTCGCTTTGTGCCAATTTGAATGCTTTTCGTATGACTTCAGGGGTTGTTTCTGGTTCTAAAATTTGGGTAGCATATTTACTAATAGGGCGAAACATACTTACCAAATCGACTACTTGATGTGATTCTTTATGCATACGATTGGTTGCAGCTTGTCCTGCAATAGCGACAATGGGTGCTTTGTCCATATTGGCATCAGCAACCCCTGTAATCAGATTGGTAGCACCAGGTCCTAAGGTGGACATACACACCCCTGCTTTACCTGTTAGCCTACCATAGACATCCGCCATAAAGGCCGCACCTTGTTCGTGGCGTGTGACAATAAACTGAATAGAGGAGTCGAGCAAGGCATCCATTACATTTAAGTTTTCTTCACCAGGAATACCAAAAATATAATCGACTTTTTCTGCTTCTAGGCATTTCACCATCAGTTGGGCTGCATTTTGAGTCATATATTTGCCAACTGTTCAATGAGGGCAAAAAGCTTAGTATGATTACCTGCCATCGGTAAGTCTGTTAAGTATTGACCATTAATAATAAAAGCAGGTACTGCTTCGAGTTGATATTGCATGGATAGTTTAGCCGCGCGTGTTACATCATCATTTAATGCTTCAGTGTCGTAAGTTTTAATAAACCCCGCTTTGTCAAATTTACTATTTTTAGCTAATAACAATTCAGCAATTTCGATATTGTTTTTGGGTCTTGCATGATCTTTAATAAAAATATCAAAAAGGGATGCGCGTAGTTCATCTGTTAACTGATTATTAGCTTTAAGTGCATAATGAACACGTGCCAATAAGCTCCATGATGCTGTTTGAAAGACAGCAGGAATCTGCTCCAATACAATATTTTTAGGGGCTGATTTTAACCAGTCATGTAAGGGGCTTTCCATATCCATACAGTGTGGACAGGCATAAAAAAAGAACTCTTGCACTGTTCCTTTCGCCACCAAAGCATGCGCTGAATCAGGTAGTTTTTTGTAGTGAACTCCTTCTTCAAAAGCAAATGGCATAGCGTGTGCAGTGGATAATCCCAATAGACTCGCAGTGGATAACGCAGCAACACTTAAGCTTAAAAAATGACGACGATTCATAATTTTTTCCTTTATACTCCCCTCCCCTATTCTATTTTTTAGACAGCGTAGAAGAAGAAAATTAACAAATAAAGTTGATAAATTTTAGTAAGTTAGATCATAAAGTTCCGTAAGAGTGTAATCCTGATAAAAACATATTAACCCCAAGGAAGGCAAAGGTGGTTACCAATAGTCCACCGAGCGCCCACCATGCCATCACAGGACCGCGCCAGCCTTTAGACATTCTAAAATGTAACCATGCTGCGTAGTTCAACCAGACAATCAGTGCCCAAGTTTCTTTTGGATCCCAACTCCAGTAACCACCCCATGCTTCAGCTGCCCAAAGCGCACCCAATACCGTCGCAATGGTAAAAAATCCAAAACCAAAAGCAATGGCTTTGTACATCATATCGTCCATTACCGCTAAGGATGGCAGACGCGCTAATAATACATTTTCTGTGTTGCCACGTGCTTCAATTTTGCTGCGCCATAAATAAGGGACAGCAATCATGGCAGCCAGTGCAAAAGTACCATAACCAACAAAATTAGCAGGCACATGAATTTTCATCCAGTAGCTTTTTAGGGCAGGTACAAGCGGTTGAATCACATTAGCTTCACGACCAAAGGTATACCATAAAATAAAGCCAACTGCAGCCGAAATAACCGCCAAAGCAAACCCACCCAAGGCTTTCGTATTCGCTTTTTGTTCATAATATAAATAAAGTACTGCGGTTACTAACGCAAACACAATAAACACTTCGTAAAGGTTACTAACAGGAATATGACCATAATCAGGATTGATAAGATAAGACTCATACCAACGCACTCCTAGTCCTGCAAAGCCAAAAGCGACAGCCGACCAAGTGAGAGCAGAAGCCACTTTTCCTGAAAATAGGGAATCTTTCCATAAGGCGAAAAAATAAGTGAGCATAGCGAGTACAAAAAGTGCATTCATCCACATAATGGCAGATTGGCTAGAGAACAAAAACTTTAAGAAAAAAGCTTTTTCACTGGCTGCAAGCACTTTATCAGCACCAGAGCCAATGTCTATGCCTGTATAGCCACTCATACCTGCTAATACCATTAGCAATACAAACACAAATAAGGTTTGCATACTGCGCCATGCTAGCCCAAAAGCAGATAGACCGAGTGTTGTGCCAATTAAAATGCCCACTTCAAACTCGTCCATAATCGCACCAAAGCGCGACCATGTCAGAAAAGCAAGGACAAAAATGCCAATAACCCATGCCAACCCACGCGGATGGGTAAGCTGGTGTGCTAAATTAGTGAGTAACATGTGCTGATTCCTCTAAAAGGGTTGCCGATTGATGTTGTTGTAATAGTGTTGTAAAGGTTTCTTGTAGCATAGCATCATCTTTACCATCTTTTGCGGCAAAAATGATTTCGGTGTTGCCCAGCTCATTGTGATGCACCAACAACCAAATACGTTGAGGACGCACATAAAACAATAAGAAAACACCTAAAATAAGCATAAATGAGCCAAAGAAAACGACATTCTTACCAGGTGATTTGGTAATTTGTAAGCCAGAAGATTCACGCTGTTCGATGCTGGTTATTTCAAACAACATGGGTGGACCATAACTCGATAGCAAGTTAATGGCTTCGACACTATCGGCAAAGAAGCGACGTTCACTTTCACTGGTTTCAGCTTTATCACTAATCCCTTCCATTTCAAGTGTTTTTAAATATAGACTTTGCATAGCAACGGTTAAAATTTCGAGGTATTTTTGAAACATGGCTTCGCGCTTATCGGGCTCTACTGCTTGTGTTAGATAACCCTGAATGCCATCGAATCCACGAGCACGGAAAAGATTAACCAGTTGCTGCATAAATCGTTTTTGAGTGGTTAGTTGTTCACGTTTCTTTTCATCTGTTTCTTGTGCAATACTGGCATCAAGTACATCATCGAGTCCTGTGCGATTATTGATTAATGATAAGAAGGTCATAAAACGCTTCATTGACTGATTAGCATCGAGTGGAACCATTAAGAAATCAAAGTCTTGAGCGCGACTCTTGCGAAATTTTGATACCTGATACCATGCGTTATCACGATCAATTGCTAAGAGGTAGTTTTCGTACTCCACCGCTTGCCCTGCACTATCACGTACCTTAAATTGTACGCTAGGTCCTAAGTTTTTTACTTTTTTACCGTTAGCATCTGCTTGTGGTAACGGAATAACATTATTAGTTTTATAATCGTCAAGTTCGACTTTATAATTACCAATCGGTGTATTGAGTGGAATATCACGATGAATTTCACCCGATAAGACGGAACTGCTATTATTCACAGCAGACAGAGGATAGGCGTTAAGCTTAAGGGTACTACCCCCATCGCCAAAACTTGATTGATAAATCGCATAATCTTTATAAAATAAAGGTTTATTGACTGATAGTGTTGCTTTAATGGGTTCTTTTAAATCAGGGGCACTAAGGATAATATCGCTTTCGAATGATTTTGGCATACCCGTGTCGTAGTGTTCGACTCTAAAATCAACAACCTTAACCTCAAAGGGTAATTTTTGTACCAAATAACCATCTTTGAAGGTTAAAAAGATAACATCGGCACTCTTTCCTTCAGGAATATTAACCGAACCACGAAAAGCAAAATTATCAACGCTAATATTAGCTTTAGGATTGACATCTGTTAAGGCAAGGCTGCGTGTTTCAGCCTCAATCATACCCATCCAGTCCTCGAACTTAAACTTGAGATTTGAATCCAGTAATGCCCCTAAGCAAATAACAATAATAGCAATGTGTGTAAAGAAATAACCTAAGCGATGCATACTCCCTTTTTTGGCAGCAATGAGCTGACTATTACCCTTATCTTCAACTTTAGTTTTAAAGCCATGTTGTTGTATTGCTGTTTGTGCTTGTTCAATAATGGTTGTCGGTGTTGCATTACTTGTCCAATGTGCAGACAAGTTCATTTTTTTGAGTTGAACAGGATGTTTATCTTCTTGAAAAGAAACCATGTCTTTTATAAAATGTGCGCCATTTCGCCAGACGCATGCCGAAATAGAAGCCAGTAAAAAAGCTAAAACGGCTAAAAACCAAATAGCACTATAAACATCATAAAGTTCAAGATTACGAAAGACTTCGAACCAAAAGGGACCAAATTTGATAACATAACTAGAATATGCCTCGTTTTGCTTGAGTACAGTACCAATAACTGATGCAACGGCTAACATCACCAGCAAGGTGATAGCGAGGTTCATTGAACCAAAAAAGGTCAGTAGTGGGTGGTGACGCAAGCTGTGTTTCTTTTCCATTATTTTATTATGCCTTTGCTTTAACTGTCTATTTTTGATTGAATCGGGTATCCGATTATAACTCAAGCCACTTTTAAGGCAAGACTTTAGCGACAACAAGAGAAAACAATTATGCTTCAGCACCCCCTTTATCAACGCGCACAATTTTTGAAAAGCGCCCCAAATCTAAAACACTGTACAGCCGATACAGGACTAGAGGTCGCTTTTGTAGGACGCTCTAATGCAGGTAAATCGAGTAGTTTAAATACAATTACGCACCAGACAGGATTAGCAAAAGTATCAAAAACACCAGGGCGAACACAGCTTATTAACTTTTTTACGCTAGATACGGAAGAGCGTCGCTTAGTCGATTTACCGGGGTATGGTTTTGCTAAAGTGCCCATTCCACTCAAAGAAGAATGGGGTAAGGCGATGGGGGCGTATTTAGAAACGCGTCAGAGTTTGCAGGGGCTTATTTTGCTCATGGATGCACGTCATCCATTTATGCCACTTGATGATCAACTATTGCAATGGGCTGTGCGTGTGGGTCGTCCTGTGCATATTTTATTAACCAAGTCCGATAAGTTCTCTTATGGACAGCAAAAAAACACCTTAATGGCTGTTAAAAAACAACTCCCTAATTATGGTGGCATAATTACGGTGCAGCTATTCTCATCGCTGAAAAAAACAGGATTAGATGAAGTATGGGCGAAGCTCGATGAATGGTTAAGCTGGGAAAGTGCTGTTAAATTAACTTAGCATAGCGCGCATGGCAGCGAGATGATTCGCTGCCGTTTGTGCTTTCACTTCAATGTCTGCTTCTTTATCTTTTCCTTCCCAGTAAATATCATTGAGCGGTAATTCATCTAAAAAGCGACTAGGCGTGGTGCTGATTTGCTCGCCATAACGCTTGCGTGTGCGAGCGTAACTGATGGTGAGTGAACGCTGCGCACGCGTAATCCCCACGTATGCCAAACGACGCTCCTCTTCGACATCCCCTGCATCCATGCTGTTTTGATGCGGAAGAATCCCCTCTTCCGCCCCTATTAAAAATACATGTCCAAATTCCAATCCTTTAGCAGCATGCAACGTCATGAGTGAGGCTTCGTCTTTTTCTTTTTCATCGGCTTGGCGTTCGAGCGTGTTCATAAGGGTTAAATGGCGCACGATTTCGGATAAATCCCATGCACCATCATGTTTTTCGACCAGTCTACCAATCCATTTAAGTAAATCGAGTACCGCTTCCCACTGACGCGCTGCCTTTTTTGGATTTTCTGCACATTCCATTAACCACACTTCGTACTGCAAATCGGTTAAAAATTGCATGAGTTGATTGGGCAACGCCATGCCACCGAATTCGGGTCGCCAACGATCTAAAAACTCGGCAAAACGAATCAGTTGAATCATGGCGCGTTCTGGCATGACTTGTGTTAATCCAAACTCACGACACGCTGCAAGTAAGCTCACTCCCCTACCCTTAGCATAATCGGATAATTTAGAAAGCGTTTGCGGTCCTAGATCACGCTTAGGGGTGTTGGCGATGCGTAAAAAAGCAGCATCATCATCGGGATTATCCAGCAAGCGTAAATAGGCCAACACATCTTTAATCTCAATGCGATCAAAAAAGGACTGCCCTCCCGAAATACTGTACGGAATTTCTTGCTCGCGCAATGCACGCTCAACCAATCGTGCTTGATGGTTACTGCGATACAACACCGCATAATCGCGCCAATGGGTTTGGTTTTTGATTTTGTGTACCAGTAACTCACTCACAATGCGTTCGGCTTCGGTGGTTTCATCAGGACAGGCTAAAATACGCACCTTATCCCCTAGTCCACGGTCGCACCACAGCGTTTTGATAAACAAATGCGGGTTATTAGTAATGAGTTGGTTAGCTGCCTGTAAAATACGCGCACTAGAACGATAGTTTTGCTCTAGCTTTACAAGTGTTAAAGCAGGATAGTCCGCTTGTAATTGACTAAGAATTTCAGGTGCAGCACCACGCCACGCATAAATCGATTGGTCATCATCGCCGACACAGGTAAAGTGTCCCTGTGTGCCAGCTAATAGCTTCATTAATGCAAATTGCACGGGGTTGGTATCTTGGTATTCATCGACTAATAAATAACGCACCTTGTGTCGCCATTTTTCGTGAATATCGGGGTTTTCTTGAAATAACCATACCACACGGGCAATTAAATCATCAAAATCGAGCGCGGAATAAGCCTGTAAACTTTCCTGATAAGCGGCATAGAGACGTGCAATATAGGCTTCATCACGATCAGTAGCATTGTCGAGTAAAAACTGTGGTGACTGTAAGCGGTTTTTAGCCAAGGAAATAGCATGACGTGCTGTTTTAAGTCGCTCAGAGTCGACTTCATCATCACGGCTAAGTTCACGTAATAATTGCATACTATCGGCATCATCAAACAGCGAAAAGCTATGCCGAATTCCCAATGCCTTGTATTCACGACGGCAAATATCTAAGCCTAGGGTATGGAAAGTCGAAACTTGTACGCCCCGCCCTGCCTCCCCAAGTCGTTGACTGAGACGATGCTGCATTTCTTTGGCAGCTTTATTGGTAAAGGTAACAGCATAAATCCCTTTGGGGTGATGCCCTTCCTTTTCGATAAGATAAGCGATTTTTTCGGTGATGACCCTCGTTTTACCTGAGCCAGCACCTGCCAACACTAATACTTGACCTTGAGTGAGGTGAACTGCTTGTAACTGCGCTGGATTAAGTTGCACGAGAATTGACCAAAATAACAGAAAGGGGCATTATGGTATGCAAAATAATGTGTTAATGCAAATTTCACCGCGCTTTTTTAAAGCTGAGTTCACGAATTATATTGCTAAATACCGAGCGCAAGGCAAATCCATTCACCTCATTGGTGTGGAATTTAGCAAAGAAAGCAAAAGCGTGGTGGGATTTGAGGTGGATTAGCTTTGTCCTTTCCAATTGCTTTGCGTGCCGCAATCGCTAGGTGTCAGGATACCTGTCGCGCTCTGCTTAAATAAAGTAACGAGGTCATATTACCAAAATTTGCTGTAAAGCCCTACTGACAAGAAAAACTGCACTCCGCCTTTTTCTACTTATGTCACAATACCAATGACATGACAAAAAAATCGTTAAATTGTAAAAAACAAACTGAATTCGACATAACCTGTCGCACCTGTGTTGTAAACTAACCTCATTACTATCTGGAGACCCCAAAAATGGCAAAAATGATCAAATTTGATTTACCTGTAAATGGGGTTAAGGTCAAAAACTTTGGGGAGTTGCAAGATAATTTCCATACCGATTTATTGCCTTACTTAAAAAGTGGCAAACTAGCCAAATGGTTTTTATCTCGCGAACTGGCAGACAAAGCCGCAGCCGTGCAAGCCATCGATAGCACACAAAGCGACCTTGCCCAACTGACAGCGCTGTGCGAAGTATTAGAACTGGAAGCCGATGATGATATTTTAGCCGATATTTTGGCAATGCCCGAACAGCTAGCACAAGCGCAGGCAGTGCAAGCTAAAGAAAATACAGCAGCCCCAGAAGTGGAAGAAGAAAGTTACACCAGTAAACCCCGCTATAGTGAAGACTGGAGTGGTCGCGATTTAAGTGGGCGTTCATTTATAGGTGAGGATTTAAGCAATTACAATTTTGCAAGAGCAGACTTGAGCGGTGCAAACTTGAACAATGCAAACTTGACACTTGCAGACTTGAGCGGTGCAAACTTGAACAATGCAAGCTTGATGTTGGCAGACTTGAGCGGTGCAGACTTGAGCGGTGCATACTTGATGGGTGCAGACTTGATGGGTGCAAACTTTGGCGGTGCATACTTGAGCGGTGCATACTTGATGGGTGCAGACTTTGGCGGTGCATACTTGAGATATGCAAACTTGATAGGTGCAAACTTGACAGGTGCAAACTTGACAGGTGCAAACTTGATAGGTGCAAACTTGACAGGTGCAGACTTGACAGGGGCAGATTTGGGTCATGCAGATTTAAGAGGTGCAAACTTGATAGGATCAAACTCGACAGGGGCAAATTTTATTGGTGCAAAGATGAAATAAGGAAATAAAATATGCACTCACAAAACGAAGATAAACAAGTAGACGCGCTAATTAATCTAGTCTATGGTGAGCGCAAAGTTGACGAGTAGAATATGGCGCAAGGCTTAGTCTATGTTGGTTGTGTTTTTTTTGGTTTTTGAGTGGGTAAATGATGCAAGATAAAAAGCGCAAAAAACTTCCGATTGGCATTCAGACTTTCTCTGAAATTCGCCAAGGTAACTATTACTATGTCGATAAAACAAAGCTCATTACTGACTTAATTGATTCTGGAAAATA
>CAMCGI010000027.1 GCA_945874205.1 Francisella tularensis subsp. holarctica | reverse complement strand
CTTATTGGCACACCACTACTTGCTATCAATCGTCGCGCTAAATACCTGCTACTCCATTTTGAACATAATAGTCTTATTGTACATTTAGGCATGTCGGGTAGCTTGCGCATTACGCAACCCGATACAGAATGGCGGAAACATGATCACTGGCAGCTCGTTTTCAATTCTATTGCATTGCGTTATCATGATCCACGTCGTTTTGGCTTTTTAATTGCAGATAATAAGCCAGAAACGAACCCATTATTACGCAAGCTGGGCGCTGAACCTTTGGGTTCTGAGTTTAGTCTCGATAACTTTAAACAGGGATTAAGTAGGCGTAAATCACCCATTAAAACATGTATCATGAATAATGAAATAGTGGTCGGCATTGGTAATATTTATGCTTGTGAAAGTTTGTTTTTAGCAGGTATTCATCCGACCAAAAAGGCAAATAACCTCACTAATGATGAGATAACACAATTGCATCAGCATATTATTGCTATTCTAAATCGTGCAATAGCGCAAGGTGGCAGCACACTGCGCGATTTTGTTAATCCTGATGGCAATCCTGGTTATTTTGCACAAACCTTAAACGTTTATGGTCGAGAAGGCAAACCTTGTTTAATTTGTAACACCCCTATCAATACGATAAAACAAGCAGGACGATCTACTTTTTACTGTCCACACTGTCAAAAACTACCTGAATGAGTAGCTTTTTACACGACTAGACAAACACTTTATAATGCCATAATATGAAGCTGTTAAGCGTTTTATAATGTTGATAAAGGTACTCTACCGCTATGCTACTCAAAGAACAAGATGTTACTAGCCAACTACTTTCTGCTTTAGGAGAAGGGTTGTATGGTGTCGATAAAAATGGAAATTGCACCTTCATTAATCCTGCTGCTTTAACGATACTGGGTTATGAAATAGATGACGTTTTAGGTAAAGATCAGCATATACTTTTTCACCACCACAAAACAAATGGTGAGCAGTATGCACACCAAGCGTGTCCGATTCATCAAACGCTAATAGATGGCTTGCGTCGTGACGTATCTGAAAGCTTCATTCACAAAGATGGGCATCACATACCCATTCGTCTGATTGTGACAGCAATACAAGATGGCAATGACATTACAGGAGCAGTTGTTGCTTTTTCTGATATGTCTGATTTACTCGAAGCACAGGCAGCAATGCGTAGTGAGAGAGATTTATTCGCTCAAGGTCCTGTTTCGGTATTAGTATGGGATTTGCTTGATAATTGGCCAATTATTTATGCCTCTAAAAATGTTAAGCATCTGTTTGGCTACAATGCACAACAAATGACTGCTACTAACTTTCACTACGCAGACTGTATCTATCCAGAAGACTTAGAGCGTGTTTCTAATGAAGTCATTAGTTTTATCCATAGTAATCAAAACAAATGGGAACAACATTATCGCATTATTAAACCTGATGGTAGTATTCGCTATTTGCACGACTATACCATTAGTGAGCGAGATAATACAGGAAAAATAATTCAGTTACATGGTTATTTAATCGATGAAACGCATCAAAAAACACTCGAAAACGCGCTAACCGAAATGGCAACAACTGATGTACTAACAGGATTATCTAATCGACGTCATCTTATGAGCGAATTAGAAAATGAGTGTGCCCGATTTAGACGCATGGGCAATGCTATTAGTCTGTTAATGCTCGATTTAGATCACTTTAAGCATATCAACGATACGTGGGGACATGTTGCTGGTGATGAAGTGTTAATCCACTTTGCCAAGATAGTTAGTGCATTAGTACGCAAAACAGACTGTATCGGACGTTTTGGTGGTGAGGAGTTTGTTATCCTACTACCTGAAACAAATGAAGAAGGCGCACTTGTTTTTGCCGAAAAAATTCGCAGACATATCGCAGATACTAGCGTAGTATTTAAGGATACAACTATTCGTTATACTGTCAGTATTGGCATTGCGAGTTGCTCTGATCGCACATCTGAAAATGCCGATAGTATTTTACAAAAATCGGATCAGGCTTTATATAAAGCAAAAACAGAAGGTCGCAATCGCGTGGTAAGCATAAATCTTTGTAATAACGCACAACAGTTGTCATCTTAATGACCATAAAGTGGACTTTTATATTACCAGCAATTGCCTTAATAATTACAGGAGCGTTATGGTGGGCTCAACAACGCGCTCCTGCACCGCATATTATTAGCTTACCCGTATCGCAAAGCTGTCAACTTCATGAACATGCTTGTAGTAATGAGTATCAAACCATTAAAATTATCTTGGACATTACGCCCAAACCTGTTCCTATCGCAAAACAACTGAATGTGACAGCAAAAATTAACGGTACGATCCCAACACAAGTCCAACTAGACATTAATGGCAGTAATATGTACATGGGTTATAATCGTATCACTCTTAAGCCACAAGCAGAAGGGAACTGGTCAGGAAAAAGTCTACTGGCTTTTTGCACTACCGATACAATGCAATGGCAGCTTACATTGTTAATTGACTTACCAGATGGTACACAGATTCAAGCACCTTTTCTACTAACTACACCATTTTTAAATTCGTTACAATAATTGATGCCATCTAATTAAATAATATGTTACATTGATACGCAATGAACACTACGACACACGCTCAATGCGAAAACAACATAATACTTGTGAAAACCTTGCTTAATTTATATCAGCAAAGCCAAGCATTGGTAAAAGAAGATTTTTTAATTTACGGACAAGAAGTCCTTATCGACTTTAACCGTAGCTGTATTTCTGTACAAATAAAACATACAGAATCGTTACTTAATGCCAGTGGTGAGGGTATTTATGGGCTGGATTTGAATGGTCATATTACCTTTATTAATCCTGCTGCATTGCGCATATTAGGTTGCAGCGACGAAGAAAACATTATTGGTCAACATGCACACAGTTTATTTCATCATCATTATGCTGATGGCAGTAGTTATCCGTTAGAAGAATGTCCTAATTATCGTACACTTCATGAAAATGCAACACTAGAAGTGCATGACGATGTTTTTTGGCGAAAAGATGGTACGCCTATTCATGTGACTAATAATAGTTATCCTATATTAGACGAAAATAACAAGTGTTCTGGCGCTGTTGTTTTTTTTCGGGATATCACAAAAGAAAAACAACAAATTGAATATCTACGGTTAGCGGCGGCTGTGTTTGCTCACGCCAATGAAGGCATCATTATTACCGATGTACATGGAAAAATAGAACACCTCAATACGGCAGTTACCCGAATTACAGGTTATGAGCAAAATGATGTTATTGGCAAGACACCCGCCTTATTTTCATCAGGTCGTCATCCAAAAGATTTTTATCACACCTTATGGCAATCTTTAAAAAACAAAGGAAAATGGCAAGGTGAAATTTGGAATAGGCGTCAGAATGGCGAAGTTTATCCCGAATGGTTGAGTATTAGTGCATTACGCAACGGAGTTGATGTTACACACTATATCGGTGTTTTTAGTGATATTACTGAGCGCAAAACACAAGAAGAACATATTAAACACTTAGCAGGACATGACGCACTGACTAACTTGCCTAATCGCTCGGCATTAAAAGAAAATTTTTATCAACTTGCTTCTTTGTCAGAACGTAATCATCGTCAGCTTGCAGTACTTTTCTTAGATCTTGATCGTTTTAAATGGATTAACGATAGTCTAGGGCATCCAGTCGGTGACAAATTACTCATTGCTGTGAGCGAGCGCGTTAAAAACAAATTACGTAATAGTGATTTTTTATGTCGATTGGGAGGCGATGAGTTTGTTATTTTACTACCTGAGTTAGTTACAGCTCGCGAAGCGCAACATGTTGCGAGTAAATTACTGCAAAGCCTTAGTGAGCCGTTCAATATCGACTCGCATGAACTTAGCACCAGCTTTAGTATTGGTATTAGTATTTATCCTAACGATGGACTTGATTTTAATATTCTGCTTAAACACGCTGACAACGCCATGTATCATGCTAAAGGGCAAGGTAGAAATACCTATCAATTTTTCAACAAAAGCATGCATCAAGCTGCAGAAAAAAGACAAATTTTTGAAAGTGCACTACGTCAAGCGATTAATAATAATGAGTTCACATTACACTATCAGCCTCAAACCAATATGCAGGGTAAAATAGTTGCTGCTGAAGCACTATTACGCTGGCATCATCCTGAGTTAGGCAATGTACCACCTGATTTATTTATTCCACTTGCCGAAGAAACAGGGCTAATTCGTAGTATCGGCGAATGGGTGCTTAATGAAGCCTGTACACAGCTAGAACACTGGAATACTATGGGGCTGACGCTAGAAACGCTTTCAGTGAATGTCGCCCTAAGTCAACTGCACGACAGGCATTTTGTTGACCGTCTTAATGCGCGATTTAAACAGCACAATATTAATCCTAACCAACTTATGCTTGAGTTTACTGAGTCACAGCTTGCTAAAGAAGTAACACAACTACAAACACAGCTAGAGCAAATTCAACAGTTAGGTGTGCCTTTGTCTATTGATGATTTTGGAACGGGCTACTCGAACTTAGGGCAACTTAAACAACTTAAAGTCAATCAACTCAAAATCGATCGTAGTTTTATTAAAGACAGTACCAGTAACTCGGAAGATAAGGCTATTGTTAATGCGATTGTACAAATGGCACATAGCTTAAATATTAGTACCATTGCGGAAGGGGTTGAAACCGCTGAGCAATGGCAACTATTAGAAAGCCTGAACTGTGATCAACTACAAGGTTTTCACTTTCATCGACCTATGTCAGCAAATGATTTAACATTACAACTGCAACAACGTGACTTAAAAAATGGCGATAATAGTTAATATTTTTTTCCACCATCTAAAGTCAAAATACTTGCTGTCGTATAGGTGCTATCCAAAAGATAAAATAATGCCTTAACAGCTTCTTCAAATGTTGGTTCAAACCCTAATAATGAGTGTGACAAGCGCATTTGTTTATAATCATCACTGTCTCCTTCGTTAAATGCAATCAACCCTGGTGCCAGTGCATTTACTTTAACACTTGGGGCAAGACGTTGCGCATGAGAGCGCATTAACACTTCAGCACCTGCTTTAGAAGCTAAATATAGCCCACTATTAGCTTTACCAAAAGGCACATTGGCATCAGAAATATGCACAATATCACTTGTACCTTGGTAGGCTTGTAATAAATCCGTTAACGATTCATTAAGATAATGCGGTGTTGTAACATGAAGTGAAAAAGTGGCATCGCGCAAAGCACCATCTGCAGTCATTTCAGCATCAGTATGCCAAATAGAAGCATTATGAATAAGCGCACGCAAACTCGTAAATTGAGCTCGAATTTCATGCTCAAATGCTTTTGCCCCTGCATCTGTTGATAAGTCTGCCATGACCATAATCGCACCAGCAGCCTCTAGTAAGTCAATTTCTGGTGTCTGCTGACGATAACTTCCCAAAACAGCATATCCTTTCTTTAATAAAGCCTTAGCAAAAGCAAATCCCATGCGTCTTGCTGCACCAGTCACCACCACACCAGCGGATTGTTTCATTTTATTTCTCCTAAATTAACGCTGCTAACATCTTCCATTTTACGCAAATATCGCGTATAAATAGCAAATTAGCTCAACGAAAAGATTATCATGCATCCTTATCAACACGACTTTATCGATTTTATTTTGGCAACTGACGCACTACGTTTTGGCGAATTCACCCTTAAATCTGGACGTACTAGCCCCTACTTTTTTAATGCTGGTTTATTCAATACGGGCGCACAGCTTGCCAAACTAGGACAGTTTTATGCACATAGCATTGCACAATGTGGCATCGATTATGACGTTATGTTTGGACCTGCATATAAAGGTATTCCATTAGTCTCAGCGGCAAGTATTGCATTGAGTGAGCATCATCAACAAGACACCCCCTACGCATTCAACCGCAAAGAAGCCAAGACACATGGTGAAGGGGGCAGTATTGTCGGCAAACCACTACAAGGGCGAGTGTTAATTGTCGATGATGTGATTACTGCTGGCACAGCCATTCGTGAATCTATCGAAATTATCAAAGCTCAGGGAGCGATGCCAGCGGGTGTCGTTATCGCGCTTGACCGCATGGAAAAAGGAACGGGCGAAAAATCGAGTGTACAAGAGGTACAAGATACTTTTGGTATTCCTGTTGTTCCTATTGTGACTATGGCACACCTCATTGAGCATATTCGTGAACATGAAGTGCTCGCCAAGCACTTGCAAGCGATGCAAGTTTATCGTGATAGATATGGGATTTAAGCAAATGGATACGAGTGCTGTGCTGCGTGAATTGCTTATTTTACGTCATACTAAATCTGATCGTAGCGATTTAAGTCTTGCTGATTTTGATCGTCCTCTAAGCGAGCGCGGCAGAGAGGATGCGCATACTATGGGACGTTGGTTACACAAGCAACGTCTCATTCCCAACTATATCTTAACCTCTCCAGCTAAACGAACCCTACAAACCATCAAGCGTGCTAAAAATCACTTTGATCCTGATAATACAATCACCTGTCTTCATCAGCCTAATCTATATGAAGCAACCCTAGATGACTTACTCAGCGTATTAGCAGAAATTCCAACCCATTATGAACGTGTACTCATTGTTGGACATAACCCAAGTTTAGAACAGCTACTCACCTATCTTGCTCCTGAAACAACCAGTCTAAATGATGTGAAACTCTTTCCAACAGGTGCATTAGCACAGCTTATTTTACCAAGCGACTGGCAACATTTAAGAGCAGGATGCGGTAAATTAATTAATCTATGGCGTGTCAAAAACTTACCAACACAAGTTAATAGTTGATTTCGCCAAAGCTAATAACGCAATGCCTCTTGCCACGGCATTTGGGAGGTTAAGCAAAGCTCAGTTGCAAGTTGTGTAGACATCGGCTGTGCCAACACAAAACTTTGAACCATGTCACATTTGAGTTGGTTCAACATTGCCATATCAGCAACACTGCCTCCTTCTGCTAAGGCTTGCATATCTAGCGCATGCGCAAGCTCAATCATACTGCGAACAATCGCTTGCTGTTGACGGTTGGTTGCTACTCCTTCGACAAACTGGCGATCAATTTTGAGTACATCAAATGCATGTGCTTGCAAGTACGCAAAATTGGAGCATCCTACACCAAAGTCATCTAATGCCCAATTAACACCCAATCCATGCAACTGAGCAATCATTTTTCCTGCTAAGAGTTGGTCTTGTAATAGCATACTTTCAGTAATTTCTAAATGAAGCCAACACCCCTCAACCCCATAACGTTGTAATAGCAACCCAATACGATCGGCTAAATCATGTTGTCTAAACTGAATAGGCGACAAATTAACGGCAATAGGTACGATAGGTTGTTTATTTTCTTGCCAACGCGACAACAGAGCAATAACTTGCTCTAAAATCCAATAACCCATTTGCACAATTAAACCACTACTTTCAGCAACAGGAATAAATTCGGCAGGAGAAATCGCGTTTTCACCATCTTGCCAACGCATTAAGGACTCAAACCCTACCAGTTTGCCTGTTGCTAACGCAATTTGAGGCTGCAAACGCAAATCTAACGACTCTTCGAGGATAATTTCACGCAATCCAATTTCGATTTGAATGCGACGATGCAAACGCTGACGAATATCGGCATTAAAAATAACAAGCTGATTACCCCCTAACCGCTTTGCCTCGTACATTGCCTCTTCAGCATGGTGCAACAGCGTATTAATGGAATTACCATCAATAGGAAAAAAGGCAATTCCTAATGAAAACTGAATCAAAAAAGGCTGACTTCCCCCAATAACAGAAAAAGAAGCCTCTACTGTCGTTTGTAAGCGTGTAATAAAAGCACGAACACCCTGCTCATCCATTCCATTAAGAAACAAAGCAAAATTATCACCCGACAAACGACAGACTAAATCACTTGTCCGTAATTGAGATTGTAAGCGTTGCGCCAACTCCACTAAAACAAGATTACCTTGCTCATGCCCCAGTGCATCGTTAATCAGCTTAAACTGATCAATATCAAGCACACATATCGCGACATGGTCACCTATACGCTGTGCTCTATCTAGTACTCTTGCTGCTAAGTCAACAAGCATTTGTCGATTGGGCAAGCCTGTGAGTTGATCATAAAAAGCAAGATAATGTGCCCGCTCATGTAATAGTTTAGACTCTTGAATATCGGTATGTGTACCAATGAAACGAATGACCTCACCTGTCAGTAAATCACGCTCAACAACTTGTCCTTGTCCTAGTATCCAGCGATACCTACCATTTTTACAGCGCAAGCGGTGTTCTAAAGAAAAAGGAGGTACGACAGTTGATGTATTATTTACTCCCAAATGACGATAAACACTCGATAATACAGATTCTTTTTCATCAGGATGCAACAAGCCTATCCACGTAGAAAGCGTTTGTGCTAACTCACCTTCAGCATAGCCCAACATGGTTTGCCAACGAGGTGAAAAATAAACCTGATTGTCTTGTGGCAACCAGTCCCACACACCAAGTCCACTCGTTTCTAATGCCAATCGCCAACGCAATTCTAAATGGGTACTAAGATCATTATTTAATACAGCAGTAGATTTTTGCTGACTCATAATACTATTTCGCTTTTATTAGTGGGATGTATTAGTAGTATACCTTAATACTTCAGAGCGAACACTCAACGGATCTTGCAATAAACCCACTAAGTCTTTACCCGAAATGGGACGTGAAAATAAGTAGCCTTGCACTTCATCACATCCCATTTTCATCAAGACATTTAATTGACTATTGTCCTCTACCCCTTCAGCAATGACTAGCATATGCAAGGATTGCGCCATGCGAATAATCGTTCGAACGACTGACTGTCCACCCAATGCCATATCCAACACAAAAGAACGATCAACCTTAAGTTTAGAAAGCGGAAAGCGGCGCAAATACGCTAACGAAGAATAACCTGTTCCAAAATCATCAACAGCCCACTGCACCCCCACATCGGTTAGGTCACGCATTACACGCAACCCTTGCTCAATATTATTCATTAACAGGGACTCTGTTAACTCTAACTCGAGCAGCTCACCAGGAACATCATATTCACCTAATAGGGTTTTGACATACTCAACAAACCCCGCATCACTAAACTGACGCGCTGACACATTAACGGCTAATGTTAATGGGCTTCCTAATGCCATTAAATACGCAATTTTTTTAATCGCTTCGCTAATTACCCAGCGTCCAATTTGAATAATAAGTCCATTTTCTTCTACTACAGGAATAAACTTAGCAGGCGGCACTAACCCTAAAATAGGATGTTGCCAACGAATTAAAACTTCAGCGCCAATAATACGCCCAGTATTAAGACTATATTGCGGTTGATAAACCAAATATAACTCATTACGTTTCTGTGCCCCTCGTACTGCTGCATCTAACTCAAGACGTTCCGCAAGAATATCGCTCATACTATGGTCGAAGAAGGCAACACGATTTTTACCGTCTGTTTTAGCAGCATACATCGCAGCATCAGCGTGCTTTAGTAATGTTTCATAATCTTCCCCGTCTTTAGGAAAAAAACTCACACCTAAGCTTGCAGAAACATTATTAACACTTGCATTATCAATTTCATAGACCTGTGACAAGCTAATTAAAATACGCTCGCACACTTGCTCCACCACAGACATAGTCGCATCTTTAAGCACCATCACAAACTCATCACCACCTAGACGTGCAACCGTATCCGTATCACGCAAAGCATTGCGTAACCGATCACCTGCAAACTGCAATAATGCATCTCCTGCCTGATGTCCAAGGCTATCATTAACTTGCTTAAATCCATCTAAATCCAAAAACAATAAGGCCATTGGTGTATTATCACGTTTAGATTGAGATAGCATAAGCTGTGTTCTATCTTGAAATAACGCGCGATTGGGTAACCCTGTTAAGGTGTCAAAAAAAGCTAAATAATTTGCACGTTCTTGCTGAATTTTTTTATCCGAAATATCAGAATGTGTTCCAACCATACGCAAGGCTATACCTTGTTCATCACGCGCCATCACTTTGCCGCGCGCCAACACCCATAAATACTCACCAGAGTGTTGTTGTAGTCGGAACTCAGCGCGATAATCTGGTGAGTTTCCCTTTAAATGTGCTTGTAATGTCACATTAACCTCACTGGCATCTTCTGGATGAATACGTGCAGTCATCGCTTCGAATGTGTGTGGGATAGTTTGTGGATTAAATCCCATCATCTGACACCACTGAGGCGAAAAATAAACCTGATTACCAACAATATCCCAATCCCATACACCGTCTCCCGCCCCTTCCAAAGCAAAACGCCAGCGCATATCACTCGTTTGTAGATTATTTTGTATCCGCTGCTTTTCAACTGCTAAATTAATTAATCTGACACAGTCAACGACAAAATCAATCGCCTCTGATTCCCAATAATATTCTTTTAATAAGCTATTAATCGCCAGAAGATAGAAACCTTTTGGATTTTCTTCTATATCATCAAATAAAAATGGCATCCACAATAACGACTCAATGCCCATTTTATCGTGAAGCAACTCACCTGAGGCATCAGCAGTAATAGCATAGTGACGATGACTTTGATGACTAATTAGCGGTTCTTTACGGACTTGTAACCACTTTAGCCCACCCTCAAAAATAGCTAAAGGATAAACACCAATACTAGAAGGAACGTCTCTTGCTGGATTACACCACTCACTTAAACCAGAAACTTGTTTATTTTCAAAGTCAATACGATATACTAAAACCCGATCTACCACTAATGCCTGCCCAATTAGTTTTGCCATATTAGTAAGCACTTGGGCATCGGTTGATGATTTTAATGATAATCGTGCTAAATCATTAAATGTTTTAGCATATGTGAGTTGAGTTTGTAATCGTTGACGACAATTATCAAGCTGTTTTTCTTCAGACATGATGAGCTTATCCATAGTATCAAAGCAATGGGTCTTATTGTTACGCAAGAAGAGTCAACATAAAACAGCTATTTAAATTGCGTACTCTATTTACAAGTAAATTAATTACTTATTCATAATTGAAACACATCAACATAATTTTTTTGGTACAATTTTTGCAAAGCAATTATTCTAAAGTTTTTAATTTTAACGTAAACTTAACAACAGATATAGAACTAACACACTTATCATCTAAATCTCCCCCACTAACATCACGAATAACTGAGAAAAAACTATGTCCCGTTTAATAAATTTGTTTTTACTAATCATGCTATCTTTGGTATTAACTGCCTGTGGTGGGGGCGGTGGAAGCAGTAGTGCCGTTGTCAGTGGTACAACCTACACAATGACAGGTATGAGTCTTAGCCCAACAAATATTAGTGGTAGCTCAGCAACAACACAGGTTAGTGTACAAATAAAACAACAAAATAATGGCGTTATTAGTGCATTTTCTGATGCAACAGTCACGTTTACCAGTAGTTGTGTTACGCAAGGAAAAGCGACAATTGGCAATGTATTAGCCGCCAATGGAGTCTATAGCGCGACCTATACTAACAATGGCTGCAGTGGGGTTGATACGATTAGTGCTAATGCGACCATCAATAGTGCTAGTCTCAACCCTATTACACAAAATTTAACGATTACAGGTGTGGTTCAAACTATTGGCGATTTGACCATTACAGCAGCCAATACGAATGTGCCTGCCGACGGAGTTACACAAACCGCCATTCGCATATTTGTTTCTAGCACAGTCTCTGGCTCTGGAAGTACAGGAACGACAAGTAGTACGAACAGTACAGCAATGTCTGGTGTCACTGTCACTTTTGCAACAAACAAAGGCACACTTAGTGCCACCACAGCGATAACAGATAAAGATGGCTATGCGAGTGTTTATCTCATTTCTTCTGTGCAAGCAGGGCAAGCTACGGTAACTGCATCAGCGAATGGGTTTTTGCGCAGTACTTCTGTTGGTATGGGCTCATTAACACCGCCTGCACGATTAATTGTTACTGCTGATACACCAATTAGACCTAATGGCAATTCAACAATTACCGCATTAGCATTGGATGCTTACGGACAACCTGTTGCCAATGCCAATCTTATCTTCGAAACAAGCACCACAAATATTAGCGGTGGTAAACTGTTATCCTATTCAGCAACCAGTAACGCGCAAGGGATTGCTTCTGTCATTTATCAGGCAGGTGCGCTCATTACTGATCAGTATGACAGTACTAACAATGTTTGGATTCCTGCTTCCGATATTATTACTGTCAATACAACTAATAGCATTTCACAAGTAGTAGATATTCGCGTTGCCAATATCACTACTAGCGATACTAATCCAGCTAATATGACTATTGCCCTTGGTGGTACAGATGTTCCTGCAGATAGTAAAACACCATTATTAGTTTCAGCAACACTCACAAATAGCACTAACTTACCACTATCAGGAGTTACAGTAAATTTTTCTAGCACACTGGGTACTTTTGCAAATACAACTGCAGTAACTGATACCAATGGTGTCGCACGCGCTTACCTTACATCGAGTACAGCGGGCACAGCCGCTATTACGGCAGCAGCAAATGGTTTTGTTCGCATGAGTAGTGTTAATTTCACACCTAGCACCAATACTAATGGCGGCACAACAACTGCTAGCACCATTAAATTGGGGACATACAATGGCAGTAGCTATACAGCTGGCACGATTCAAGCACCTAACGGGGTGAATAGTAACGGCACAGCTACGCTCACGTTTAATTTGTTTAATAACACCACACCGCAAACCCCCTACACGACTGATGCGAGTAGCAATATTACGTTAAGTTCCAATTGTGTGCTTATGGGTAAAGCAAGTATTAGCACACCAACCTATTTAGGCAATGGCGTTTACACCACTACTTACACAGATTTGGGCTGTAGTAATAGTGTGTCTAACACTGTCACAGCCACTGCTACCATTAACTACGCTACTACGACAGCAACCGTGAGTTTACCTATTACAACAGCAACCAGCGGTGGTAGTAACGCTCTATTAGGGATATACAATGGCAGTGGCTATACAGCTGGCACGATTCAAGCACCTAACGGGGTGAATAGTAACGGCACAGCTACGCTCACGTTTAATTTGTTTAATAACACCACACCGCAAACCCCCTACACGACTGATGCGAGTAGCAATATTACGTTAAGCTCCAATTGTGTGCTTATGGGTAAAGCAAGTATTAGCACACCAACCTATTTAGGCAATGGCGTTTACACCACTACTTACACAGATTTGGGCTGTAGTAATACTGTATCTAACACTGTCACAGCCACTGCTACCATTAACTACGCTACTACGACAGCAACCGTGAGTTTACCTATTACAACAGCAACCAGCAGCAGCACTATTCAACTGGGCTATCATAATGGAACAACCTTTACACCTAATCTCATTTATGGCGGTGGTAGCAGTACGAATATTGCTGCCAATAGCACCACGACACTACATGTGAATATATGGGATACAACAAGCAGCCTACCTTATTTAACAGATGTGAGCAGCAGTTTTTCAGTATTGTCACAATGCCAACTTGCTGGTAAAGCAACAATAAGCACAGCCACCTATAAAGGTGCTGGTGTCTATGAGTTTGCATATACTGATACAGGATGTGGTTTAACTAACGCACAAAACATCATTAGCGCGACAGCAATTATTAATGGTCAAAATACGAATAGTGCGACAACAACATTAGGAACAACAACCGTAAGCAGTGCTAATGTACAAATTGGTAGTTGCAGTGTTAATTCTGCCTGTAGTAATAGCACCTTTACACAAAGCACCTTAAAACCTGCTGTTGCTAGTCTGGCAGCGGGTCAACAGACTACGATTGATGGTGTGTTTTGGGATACCTCTGGACTTGCTTATTACAATTCACTAACACAAGTAACCTTGTCTTCTGCTTGTGCAACAGCAGGTAAAGCGACGATTAGTAACACCTCTGCCACGAATGGACAATTCAGTGCTATTTATCAGGATAACGGCTGTGCCACAACCGATACAATTACTGCCACAGCCACCATCAATAACACTAATTTAACAGCGAGTACAACCCTTGCCGTTTCTTCTGATACGGCTGGCAGTATTCAATTTATTAGTGCAACCCCCACCACCATTGCTGTCAAAGGTTCTGGCTTAACAGAACAATCAACGGTTAAATTTAAGGTGTTTGGTAGTAGCACTGCGCTCCCGTTAAGCGGAAAAACGGTTAATTTTTCACTCTCTACTACTGCTGGTGGTATTACGCTATTACCCAATAGTGCGACAACAGATAGTAATGGCGAAGTCAGTACGATTGTATCGTCGGGAACAACGCCTACCCCCGTGCGTGTTATTGCTACAACAACGGTCGGCACGAATACGATTAGCACTCAATCAAATGCCTTAACCATTAGCACAACCTTACCTGACCAACCCCATTTTAGTATGGCAGCCGATACACCCAACCCAACAGGTGCATGGGATATTCAAGGAACGAATACAACAATTAATGTTCTGTTGGCTGATCAATTCTCTAACCCACCCCCAGCTGGCACAGTGGTCAACTTCCGTGCTGAATCAGGACAGATAACGCCTACTTGTAGCACCGATGCTAATGGTAGCTGTAGTGTTACGTGGACAACACAAACAGCGAACAACAATCCGCCTTTACCATACAATGGAACAGCAAATACAGATGTATCCACACCCAAAAATACCTGTTATAACACACCCACAACATTGAGCAATCTGAACAATAAAGATCAGAGCTGTGTCAATAAAGCAGGGCGTGTCACGATTATGGCGTGGGTAGCAGGCTCTGAAGGCTTTATTGATAATAATAATGACGGCATTTTTAACACTGGCGATAGCTTTGCTACAACACCTGCAAATTATGCCAATCCGCCTGTGAGTTTAAATGATTACTTTTATTTTGACCGTCGTGATTTAGAGCCCCCTTATTTGGATGCCAACTTTGATTATATTAAAGAAACAGGTGCAGCTAATAGCGGTGTCCCAAATGAGTATGAGGTTCCTAACTCTCAACTCAGCGCAAGTGATTATACTAATGCCTACAATGGTGTTTTGTGTAGCCGTACTAGCGCACCATTATGTTCAGCACAAAAATCAGTTTATCTGTTTCGCAATATGGAAATTGTGATGCCCAGACGCAATAGTAGTATTAGCTTTTGGAATGCTGCTGGCAGCGCAACAACAGCAGCTATCACCATAGCTGGAACCTATAAAGCACTCGTTCAAGATGTCAACGGCAACACAATGGGTGATGGAGCAAGTATTAGCATTACAGCTAGCGCTGATGCGCTAAACTTAACCGTTTCTGCTACGCCACCTACCATTGATAAACAAGCAGGATATGGACATGTTGTTCCGTTTAGTGTTTCACGCTCTGATCCACTAACACCAGCAACAGGAAGCGTTGAAATAACCGTTACCTCTGGCGGTGTTATTACTACCAGTAGTATTACAGTGAGCATCTAAGATAGAGCTTTACTGTACAAGCGATAAAAAACCTATAAATAAAACTGATATTAATATAAGTTTTATTGGTGCGACAATTTGTCACATTGCCATTATTTGTGTAGGGTAATAAGATGCTATTCGCCAGTAGCATCTTTATATAACGTTTGCACAATGATACAAATTAAGATGCTACTTGGTTTTTACTAACCTTGACACTAACGAGATGACTATCATGCGTCAACGCACCCTGTCACTGGCAATTGCTTGTTGCCTTGTAAACCCTGTTTATGCCGAAATTTTAGATGACTTATCGGTTACTGCTACGCGTGATGCGCGTCCAACATCAGAAGTTGCGCAAGCCATTGCGGTGGTCACTCAAGAGCAGCTCGAAAGTCGTAAAATGATGAACTTGCAAGATGCCTTATCTGGTGTTCCCGGGGTATTGATTGATAGCAAAAATGGCGGTTACGATTCTCGTTTAATCATCCGTGGTGCAGGTTTGAGCGCTGCATATGGTATCCGTGAAATTATGATTTTACGTGATGGTGTACCGCAAACCGATCCTGATAGTTTTACGCGTTTAGACTTTTTAGATTTAGACGATATTAAACAAGTTGAAGTCACTAAAGGACCTGGCAGCCCATATGCTCCTGGGGTTGCTGGCGGTACGATTCAGATTGTGTCTAAGTCAGCATTTGATACGGGCAATAATGTGACGATTGCTGGAGGTGAACAAGGGACGCGTAAGCTATCGACACGTTATCAGAATCAAATCGGTAATCAGGCTTTTGCTGTGCAGTTTTCGCATCGTGCAATGGACAATAGCTGGCGTGCTTGGAATCAAAGTGACACCACTAGCTTTACCATGAAACATGGCATGGAGCTGAATGCTAAGGAAACGTGGGAGTCGGAATTAAGTTACACCGAAGCTAATGCTCAATTACCTGGTGGCTTAAACGCCGCTGCTTTTG